>SKIM01000241.1 GCA_007116445.1 Natronohydrobacter sp. | reverse complement strand
GCACCGCCGAAGTGACGCTGGGGGGGGTGGACACACGCGCATTGGACGCGAAGACGATGCAAGCGCGCACTGTGCCGGGCCTCTATTTCATCGGGGAAGTGGTCGATGTGACAGGCTGGCTGGGGGGATATAATTTCCAATGGGCCTGGGCCTCTGGTTGGGTCGCGGGTCAGGATCTCTAGCGGGCGCATGGCACGCCTCTGTTGCCGCAAATTTTCGTCATTTGATGTAGAACTACCACAGCTGCTGTGGCACTGTCGTCGCACAAGGCGTCAGGGAGCGCATGCGGCGGTGCGAGGCGAGGGCGAGTGTCTGATCTGTCATTAAGCCGACCAAATCTTGTGAAACGCGCGCTTGCGGGTCAGATCGACCGGCGCGTGACCCAAGCCATGACGCTGTTTCTGGTGCTGACAGGGCCTGCGCTGGTGTTGATCACGCTTCTTGTGCTCGGACCGCTTGGCCAGAATGTCGATGCGCAGGCTTTGCTTCTCGTTCTGCTGGCGGATTTCGTCTATGTCCTGATCGTGGCCGCGTTGGTTGCAATGCGCGTGGCGCGGCTGATCACGGCGCGGCGCGCAGATAGCGCAGGTTCGCGTCTGCACCTGCGGCTGTCGACGCTTTTCGCCGCAATCGCGCTTGTGCCCACGGTCACAGTCGCGATTTTTGCCACGGTTTCGCTGAATGTCGGGCTGGAAGGCTGGTTTTCGGACCGGGTGCAGCGCGTTGTCGGCAATTCACTGGCGGCCGCAGAAGCCTACCAGTTCGAGCAGGAGCGCGACCTGCGCACGGACGCGTCTGATCTTGCTGCCTATCTCGACACGGTGAGGCGCGTTTTTCCCTTGATCGAGGAAGGTGAGCTGCGCAGCCTTCTGTCAGAGGCGCAATCGCAGATCCAGCGCGGGTTGCGCGTGGCCTTCATCATTGACGGGGCAGGCGATATCCGCGCGCGTGGCGAGCGCTCCTATCGGTTCAACTTCACTCCGCCTGCGCCAGAAGACATCGAGGCTGCGCGCGACGGGATCGTGGTTATCCGCGACTGGCCCAATAATGAGTTCCGTGCCCTTGTGGAGTTGGAGAATTTCTTCGACCGCTATCTTTATGTCGCACGCGAGGTCGATGGCAGTATCCTGAGTCTGCTGGATGAGACACGCGAAACCGTGGCGTTTTATCAACAGCTTGAACGCGATCGAGGACAGCTCCTTTTCCAGTTTGGCGCGCTCTATCTTGGCTTTGCCCTGATCTTGATCCTGTCGGCAGTCTGGCTGGGGTTGAATTTTGCAGAACGGCTGGCGCGACCCGTGGGGCGGTTGGCGGAAGCGGCCAAGCAGGTCGGGCGGGGCGATCTCGATGTGCAGGTGACTGTCGCGCGCGAGGATGACGAAATCGCGCTGCTGGGACGGGTCTTCAACCAGATGACGCATCAGCTCAAGGGCCAGCGCGAAACGCTTTTGGAAAACAATCGCCAGATCGAAACACGGCGGCGGCTGTTCGACTCGGTTCTGGGCTCGGTCACGGCCGGTGTGATCGGGCTGGATGCGCAGGGTGGCGTTGAATTTGTGAACCGTGCGGCGGAAGCGCTGCTTGATCTTGGCGAAACGGATGTTCCCGCAGCGACGCTGGACGATATCGCACCGGAATTCACGCCCCTGCTGGAGCGGCTGCGCACATCGCCCACGGCGCTGGGTCGGGTGCAAGAAGAGCTGAAACTGTCGCGCAATGGCAGGCTGGAGACGCTGCTGGTGCGTGTGGCCGAGCGGCGGCGCAGTGATGCCAGCCTTGAAGGCTTTGTGCTGGCCTTTGATGATGTGAGTGAACTGGTCTCGGCGCAGCGCATGGCCGCCTGGGGGGATGTTGCACGTCGCATCGCCCATGAGATCAAGAACCCGCTGACGCCAATCCATCTGTCCGCCGAGCGTATCGAACGCAAATTCGCGCGCAAACTGGATGCCGCGGATGCCGAGAGCCTTGGTCAGTTGACTGCAGTTATTGTGAGGCAGACCAATGACTTGCGCCGGATCGTGGATGAGTTTTCGCGCTTCGCCCGGATGCCGGAGCCGGACCGGCGCGCCCATGACCTGACGGCAATCCTGCGGGATTGTGTCTTGCTGCAGGAAAGTGGCCAGCCGGGTGTGGATTTTGATCTGGCCTTGCCGGAGCAGCCGGTGATTGTTGAGGTGGATGAAACCATGATGGCGCAAGCGTTCACCAATCTGATCAAGAATGCCGGTGAGGCGATTGAAGCGCGCAAGTCGTCGGATCTGCCGGCGCCTGTCGCGCCGCAGATACGGGTGCGCTTCGAGGCGGGCGAGGAGGCGCTGCGCATCTCGATTGCCGATAATGGCGCGGGGTTGCCGGAAGACCGCTCGCGCCTGTTCGAGCCCTATGTGACGACGCGCGCGGAAGGCACGGGGCTGGGCCTGCCCATCGTGCGCAAGATCATAGAGGAACATGGCGGCAGTTTGCGACTGGAGGATGCGCCTGTCTTTGACGGCGACTGCCATGCTGGCGCGATTGCCGTTATCCGGCTGCCCGTTTTGGGGGCCGGGGCCACGCATGAAGATATTTCGGAAACCGCGAAGGGTGTAATTGCATGAGTGACATTTTGATTGTGGATGATGAGCGCGATATCCGCGAGTTGGTCTCGGATATTCTGGAAGATGAAGGCTATGGCACCCGCCGTGCGGCCAATTCCGACGAAGCCATGGCAGAGGTGAATGCCAACCCGCCCGCGATGATGATCCTCGATATCTGGCTGAAGGACAGCAAGATGGATGGCATCGACATACTGATGACCGTCAAGCGCTCCAATCCTGATATCCCCATCGTGATCATTTCGGGCCATGGCAATGTCGAGATCGCTGTGGCGGCGATCAAGCAGGGGGCTTATGACTTCATCGAAAAGCCGTTCAATATCGACAAGCTGATGGTGGTGATCAGCCGGGCGATGGAAGCGTCGCGACTCAGGCGGGAAAACCAGGCGCTGAAGCGGCGTGATGTGACCAGCGCCCAGATGCTGGGCGAGAGCCATGCGTTCCGCGCCATGTGTGCGCAGCTCGAAAAGGTCACGCAATCCAATGCGCGGATCATGTTTACCGGGCCAGCAGGCTGCGGCAAGGAAGCTGCTGCGCGCTATGTCCACGAGAATTCGGAACGCGCCTCGGGCCCGTTTGTCTGTGTTTCCGCCGCGATGATCGAGCCTGAGCGCATGGAGGAAGTGCTTTTCGGGCGCGAAAGCCCTGAGCGTGGGATCGAGCAGGGGTTGCTGGAACAGGCGCATGGGGGTGTGGTCTATCTCGATGAGGTGGCCGATATGCCGCTGGGCACGCAGTCAAAGATCCTGCGCGTGCTGGTCGAGCAGCAATTCACCCGCGCCGGCGGCACCGATAAGGTGCGCGTGGATCTTCGGGTGATGAGTGCGACCACGCAGGATCTGACCGAGCGGGTGCGCGAGGGGCTGTTTCGCCAGGAATTGTTCGATCGGCTCAGCGTCGTGCCGATCGCCGTGCCGGGGCTGGAGGAGCGGCGCGAGGATATTCCGCTGCTTGCGGAATATTTCATTGATGATCTGCACCGGACGCAGGGGCTGGCAAAGCGAAGCCTGACCGATGCCGCACGCGCGCATCTGCAGACCATGCCCTGGCCGGGCAATATCCGGCAGCTGCGCAACACGATCGAGCGCGCGATGATTCTGGGCGAGCCTGGGCGCGCGATTGATCTGCGCGACTTGCAGGTCAATTTTGCTCCGCATGAGGAGGCCGAGACCTCGAAAGTCATCTTGTCGGGCATGTTGACGACGCTGCCGCTGCGTGAAGCGCGCGAATTGTTCGAGCGCGAATACCTGCTTTCGCAAATCAAGCGTTTCGGTGGAAATATCAGCCGCACGGCGACTTTCGTAGGGATGGAGCGTTCGGCGCTGCATCGCAAGCTGAAGTCGCTCGGGGTGAATACGGCGAAGTTGTCGGATATGAAGGTCTGAACATGCAACAGCGCCTTGCGCCTGCCTTCGCAGGCTGTCACAGCCAGTTTGTGTCTGTTTTGTCAGGGTTGGGGGACGTGACGCGATGAAGGTCATTGTTTGCGGCGCGGGGCAGGTCGGTTGGCAGATTGCGCGGCATCTGGCCGGAGAACGCAATGAAGTCACGGTCGTCGACAGCCAGCCCGAACTTGTGCGGCGGGCGACTGACGCGCTTGACGTGCAGGGCGTCGTGGGCTTTGCGAGCTACCCTGACATTCTCGAACGCGCCGGTGCGCGCGATGCGGATATGGTCATTGCCGCGACTTATTCGGATGAGGTCAATATGGTCACCTGTCAGGTGGCCCATTCGGTTTTTGGCGTCACCCGCAAGATCGCGCGGCTGCGCGAGCAGTCCTATCTCAATCCGCGTTTCTCGGATCTGTTCCGGCGCGAACACATGCCCATCGACGTGATCATCAGCCCCGAGCGCGAAGTGTCCCAGGCGGCGCTCAAGCGCATTGCCTATCCTGAAGCTTTCGATGTGCATGAGTTCTTTGGCGGAAAAGCACTGCTGATCGGGCTGACGCTCGATGAAAATTGCGCGGTGCTCAACACGTCGCTGCGCCAGCTTTCAGACTTGTTTCCCAGCCTGCGCATCATGGTCGCAGGTGTGCGCCGCGGCAAACGGCTCTTCGCGCCCGAGGCGGAAGACCAACTTTTCGCGGGCGATAACATCTATGTCCTGGTCGATGCCCGCGACGTCGCGCGTGCATTCGAAGTGTTTGGCAAGACACCGCTGAAACGTGACCGGGTCTTGATCGTGGGTGGCGGCAATGTCGGCCTGTCAGTCGCGCGCATCCTCGAAAATCAGCCTGAGCGGGTGCGCGTCAAGATCGTCGAGCGCAATCGCGCCCGCGCCGAGATTGCCGCGGATGCGCTGGAGCGCTCCATCGTGCTCAATGGTGACGGCATGGATGGCGATCTGCTGGAAGAAGCGGGGATCAGCAAAACTGACGCTGTGCTTTTGCTGACAGATGACGACCGCACGAACTTGCTGGCGGCTGTGCGCGCCAAGACGCTGGGGGCAAAACTCGCGATTTCGCTGATCAATGATCCGGGAATGGTGTCCCTTGCGGGGGCAATGGGGATTGACGCGCATATCAACCCGCGCTCGCTCACTGTCTCGTCGATCCTGCGCCATGTCCGCCACGGGCGCGTGCGTTCGGTCTATCTGCTTGGCGATCGTGAGGCCGAGGTGATCGAGGCGCAGGTTCTTGGCACATCGAAATTGTCCAACCTGCGCGTGCGGGATATCGATTTTCCCGAAGGCGCGCTTCTGATCGGGATCATGCGGGCGGGAGAATTCATGCGCCCGACAGGTGACATCGTGCTGCGAGAGGGCGACCTTGTGGTGATCTTTTCGCTGACAGGGGATGTGCCCAAGGTCGATGAGCTGTTGCAGGTCGCAGTCGAGTTTTTCTAGAGCGCCCGGAACGTGGCACGAAGCACAGGGCATGAAGCGCCGGGGGCCGGGATGGAACACAGATCGCGCGGAACAGTGATCATGGTGGTGCTGATCGCGCTGACAGGTGTCGCGATGTTCTTGCCTGCCGCAGTTGGCTTCACGCTGCGCGAACATGCACTGGCACGGGCCTTTCTGTATTCGGGGCTGCTGCTGATCAGTCTCGCCACGCTGATTGCGCTTGCGATCCGTGGCATGGCCCCGCGCAACAAGAGCTTTTCGCATCCGTTCTACTATCTCTCTGCCGCATATCTGATCCTGCCAGTGTTGATGGCGATCCCGCTGGTCGACGCTGTGCCCGGGATGGGCTTTTTCAATGCGTGGTTCGAAATGCTCTCGGCGTTCACGACGACGGGCGCAAGCCTCGTGCAGGACGCTGCAACGCGCCCGGTCAATCTATGGCGTGCGACAGTGGCCTGGGGCGGTGGGCTGTTCTTCCTCATCGCGGTGACGGCGCTTCTCGCGCCGCTGCGGCTGGGGGGATTTGAGCTGCTGGGGATGCATAACCGCGTGACGATGGCCGCGCGCGGGACGGGCGGGCAGCACCTGCGCAGTCCATCAGAGGCGAGCCATGGCGATCGCAGCCTGTCGCGCATGCGCGCGGCAAGCGCAGTGATCGCACCTGTCTACATGGCCGCGACACTGGTGCTTTGGGTCGGGCTGTCACTGGCTGGAAACCCGCCTGTCATTGCGTTGATCCTCGCGATGGCGACGATCTCGACCTCGGGTATTGCGCCCTCGGGCGCGCTGGGCGGTTTCGCGGCAGAAGCGTTGATCGCGCTGGTGCTGCTCATGGCGCTCAGTCGCAGGCTTTGGCCCGGGGCGCAGATCATTCGACAGGAAGACCCGCGTCTGTGGCGCGACACGGAATTACGGATCGCCGCCGTGATCCTTGCGGTTCTGATCGTCCTTCTTGGCCTGCGCGCGATGTATGCGCCGCTTGACGGTGGCTTCGGGGCGCGGCTTGCGCAGCTTTGGGGCATTGTCTTTACCAGCCTGTCCTTCCTGAGCACAGCGGGTTTTGTCAGTGAAGTCGGGCGGTCGGCTGAAGGGGTCTTCAGCGGTGCGGCGGGGACAGTGCTTCTGGCGCTGGCGCTTTGCGGCGGCGGCGTTGCCACGACTGCGGGAGGCGTGAAACTGATGCGGGTTTTCGCGCTTTTCTGGCAGGCGCGGCGCGAGGTCGAAAAACTGGTCCACCCCGACAGTGTCGGGGGTGACGGCCCGCGCTTGCGACTGCTGCGACAGGAGGGCGCGTTCTCGGCATGGTTGTTTCTGATGGTGTTCATCCTGTCAATGACCGGGCTGACGGCGGTTCTGACCCTCACAGGTGTGGCGATGGAAAACGCGATGATCTACATCACGGCCGCATTGACCACGACCGGGCCTGTGGCGCAGATGACCGGGCCGGTGCCGCTGGACTGGGCCGACCTGTCGCGATCGGGGCTGGCCATTTCGGCCTTCGCCATGGTGCTGGGGCGGCTGGAATTGTTGCTGCTGTTGTCGGTCTTCTGGCGCCAGGGGGCCTGGGGCGAGTAGACGCGGCGCGCGAATTTTGCAACCAGCCATAATTTTATACGTTTTCAGGGCTGGATGTTTCGCCAAAGCCGCTTCATATTGACGCCATGGGGAGTAGGCTTCCTGCGTAAATCAAACACGCCATAACAAAAAAAGGCAGACGCATGGCCAGTGACAAACAAAATCTTCAGGATGCATTTCTAAATCACGTCCGCAAGAACAAGGTTCCAGTAACCGTCTTTTTGATCAACGGGGTCAAGCTGCAAGGGGTAATCACCTGGTTTGATAATTTCTGCGTGTTGCTGCGGCGCGACGGTCAGAGCCAGCTTGTCTACAAGCATGCCATTTCGACCATCATGCCGGGGCAACCGATTTCGCTCTATGAGGGTGAAAACTGACCCCCGAACTGAGCTCATCTGCGGCGGGCGGCGGTTCTGAGACACGCGCCGGCCCGATCCGTGCGCTGGTGTTGCATCCAGAGATAAAATCCCAATCCCATCCCCGCGACCCTGCTCTGGCGCTGGCCGAAGCCATGGCGCTTGCGCAGGCCTTGCCGGGTCTGGAGTTGGTCGACGGGCTTGTCGTGCGACTGCCAAAGGCGTTGCCCGGACTGTTGTTTGGCACTGGCAAGGCCGAAGAGCTGCGGCAGCTGATCGAGGCGGCAGGGATTGAGTTGGTGCTGATCGACGGGCCGGTGACGCCTGTGCAACAGCGCAATCTGGAACGGGCCTGGAAGGTGAAGCTTCTCGACCGCACCGGGCTGATCCTGGAGATTTTCGCAGATCGCGCGCGCACCCGCGAAGGGGTATTGCAGGTGGAGCTTGCCGCGCTCAGCTATCAGCGCACCCGGTTGGTGCGGGCCTGGACCCATCTGGAGCGCCAACGCGGCGGGCTGGGGTTTGTAGGCGGTCCGGGCGAGACGCAGATCGAAGCGGATCGCCGCGCGATCGACATGCAGATGGTGCGTCTGCGCCGGCAATTGTCGAAAACGGTCCGCACGCGGGAATTGCACCGCGCAGCGCGGCGCAAGGTGCCATTTCCGGTCGTGGCGCTTGTGGGTTACACAAATGCCGGAAAATCGACCTTGTTCAACCGTCTGACCGGGGCGGATGTCATGGCGAAAGACATGCTTTTTGCGACGCTTGACCCCACAATGCGCGCCGTTTGCCTGCCGACGGGCAAGGATGTGATCCTTTCGGATACGGTGGGTTTCATCTCGGACCTGCCGACCCAGCTTATCGCGGCCTTTCGTGCCACGCTCGAAGAAGTGCTGGAAGCCGATCTGATTGTGCATGTGCGCGACATCGCCCATCCCGAGACTGAGGAGCAGGCGCGCGATGTACGCAAGATCCTGGCCGATCTGGGGGTCGATGAGACGCGCGCACAGATCGAGCTGTGGAACAAGGCGGATCTGCTCGAACCTGAGCAACAGGCGGGGCTGGCCGAGCGCGCAGCCGCGCGGCCCGATGTCTTTCTGACATCTGCGGTGACGGGGCAGGGGCTGGACGCGCTTTTTGCAGCGATGACCGCGCGGCTCGATGATCACCGCACGCAGGAAGAGATCCACTTGCCCCATGCCGCAGGCCGCGCGCGCGCCTGGCTTTATGCGCAGGGCGTGGTGGAGCATGAAGAAATGCAGGCCGATGCTGCGGTGCTGCAGGTGAACTGGACCGACCGGCAACGCCAGGAGTTCCGGGCCCTTACCCGTTGATAAGGCCGCATCGTGATGCGTGAATTTCCGCCTGATTTGGCAGATTGTGTTTCATTGGGACATAATCTGTGAATTGCATATGTTCCCCACGCATCCTTTATGGAGGGAACAAAAAACGACCAGAGCAGGATCGGAAACCAGATGCAAAAGACAGTTGGAACAGACTGGACGATCTCGGGCACGGGGCTTCATAGCGGAAAACCCGTGCGTTTACGGGTGTTTGCAGCCCCGGTTGATACGGGGCTGGTGTTTCGTCGCACCGATTGTCCGGCATGGTCGCGCGACATCAAGGTCACCCCGAGCAACTGGGTCGAAGCGAGTCTCTGCACAGTCTTGCGCAATGAACATGGCGTCCGTGTGACAACAATCGAACATCTGCTGGCGGCTTTTCATGGCTGTGGCGTTCACAATGCAATCGTCGAGATCGACAGCGAAGAAGTCCCGATCCTTGACGGCAGCTCCGCGCCTTTCGTGCGCAAGATTCTGGCTGCGGGTGTGGCCGAGCAGAAAGCGCCTCTGCGCGTGTTGCGTGTTCGCCAGCCGGTGACTGTTGTCCGCGACGGGGCCAGCGCGACCCTGTTGCCTGCGCGGCAGCTCGAACTCGCGTTCGAGATCGATTTCAGCGAACCGGCGATCGGGCATCAGAAAGAGCGTCTGGTCATGACCAACGGCGCATTCTTGCGCGAGTTGAGCGATTGTCGGACATTCTGTCTGCGTCGCGATGTCGAACAGATGCAGGCGGCGGGGCTGGCGCTTGGTGGAACGCTCGACAATGCCGTGGTCTTTGAAGAGGGCCGCGTGCTGACACCGGGCGGGCTGCGCCGTGCTGATGAGCCGGTCCGCCACAAGATGCTCGACGCAATGGGCGATCTCTATGTTGCGGGTCTGCCGATGATCGCACGCTATGAGGGTGTCCGCGCGGGCCATGCGCTGACGGGTCGGCTGTTGCAAAAACTCTTCGCGACGCCCGAGGCTTATGAGATCGTGACGTTGCGCGGCAGTCAGGGCAGGCGCCTTCCGGGTGCAGGGCTGTCCTTGACAGATTTGCCGCTCTCGGCCTGAACCTGCAGGCGCTTCTGGCAGAGGCAAAAGGCGTTTTGCGCCCGGTTTCTTTCTGTGCTAACAGAAGGACAATCAAGAAGGCGATGGGGTAGCAGCAAATGATGTCGAAGGCAGCGATCAGGGGGGTCGGCCTTGTGGCCGGAGTGGTTTTTGCCCTTTCGGCCTGCAATCGCAACACAGGCCCGGATGAGTCGCTGGCAGATTTTTCTGCAGAAGAAATTTTTCAGCGGGGCGAGTTCGAGTTGGAAACATCGCGTCGCGCCTCGCGGTCCTTGCGCTATTTCGAGGCCATCGAGCGGCTTTATCCCTATACCGAATGGTCACGCCGCGCGCTGATCATGCAGGCCTTCGCGCATCACCGTGCGCGAGATTTTGACGAAAGCCGTGCCGCTGCGCAGCGGTTTCTTGACATGTATCCCAATGACGAGGACGCGCCCTATGCCGCCTATCTGCTGGCGCTGTCTTTCTACGATCAGGTCGATGAGGTCGGACGCGATCAGGGCGTGACCTTTCAGGCGCTCCAGCATCTGCGCCGCCTGATCGAAGAATATCCCGACAGTGATTACGCGCGCTCTGCCATTTTGAAATTCGAACTGGCCTTTGACCATCTGGCCGCGAAGGAAATGGAAATCGGGCGGTTTTATCTCGGGCGGGGCAACCATAATGCAGCGATCAACCGCTTCCGTGTGGTCGTGGAAGACTTCCAGACATCGACGCACACACCCGAGGCCCTGCACAGGCTGGTCGAGGCCTATCTGTCGCTTGGCTTGCGCGATGAAGCTCAGACAGCGGCGGCGATCCTCGGCTATAATTTCGAAGCCAACCCGTTCTATCAGGACAGTTTCCGCTTGCTGGGTGGACAGGGGCTGGAGCCGGAGGCGCGCGGCGAAGGCTGGCTGCGTACCATCTATCGTCAGGCGCTGCGCGGTGACTGGATCTAGACCCCGCCGCGCGCCACGGGGGTAGGTGC
Source organism: Natronohydrobacter sp. (assembly GCA_007116445.1). Taxonomy (GTDB): domain Bacteria; phylum Pseudomonadota; class Alphaproteobacteria; order Rhodobacterales; family Rhodobacteraceae; genus Roseinatronobacter. The sequence continues at coordinate 3,834 of SKIM01000241.1, read as the reverse complement.
GCCATGATTTTGTCGCTGGATATTCGCGATGTGCTGATCATCGACCGGCTGGAGTTGCGTTTCCAGCCAGGTCTGAACGTGCTCACAGGCGAAACTGGTGCCGGTAAGTCGATCCTGCTCGATTCCTTGGGCTTCGTGCTGGGCTGGCGCGGACGGGCCGATCTGGTGCGCCAGGGTGCAGAACAGGGCGAGGTGATCGCCGAATTCGCGCTGGGCCCTGATCATCCTGCGCAGGCCGTGCTGCAGGACGCCGGCTACACGCCCACCGCTACGCTCTTGCTGCGTCGCGTGAACACGCGCGACGGACGCAAGACAGCTTACGTCAATGACCGCCGTGCGACAGGTGAATTGCTGCGGGCGCTGTCTGAGGTTCTGGTCGAGTTGCATGGCCAGCAGGATGATCGCGGGCTGCTGAACCCGCGCGGCCACAGGCTCTTGCTGGATGCCTATGGCGTCGATGACGTGTTGGCGGCGCAGACGCGTGCGGCATGGCGCGGGCTGCGGCAGGCCGAGAAAGCCCATGCCGAAGAAATTGCGCGGCTCGACGCGATGCGCGCGGAAGAAGAGTTTCTGCGCCACGCTGTCGCAGAGCTTGACGCGCTCGCGCCGGAGCCGGGCGAGGAAGACGCGCTGGATGCACGGCGCAGACGCATGCAAGCCGCCGAGCGGCTGCGCGCAGATGTCGCCCGAGCGCATGCGGCCCTTTCTGAGGATGGCGCGGAGCGTCTTTTGATCGACGCAGTTCGCTGGCTGGAAGGGGCCGCGGACGGGTTCGAGGGCGCGCTTGATGCGCCACTTGAGGCGCTGGGCCGCGCGCTTGATGCGCTGGGCGAGGCGCAGCAAGGCGTGGAGGCAGCGGCCGAAACGCTGAATATCGCACCGGGTGAGCTGGAAGCGGTCGAAGACCGGCTTTTCGCGCTGCGCGGGCTGGCGCGCAAGCACGGCGTTCTTCCCGATGACCTTGCGGCTTTGGCGCAGGAGTTGCGCGACAGGCTGGAGCGGCTGGACAATGGCGCGCGGGCATTGGTGGACCTTGCGCGGGCCGAGGCGCAGGCGCGGGCGGGATATGACGCCGCAGCGATTGCGCTCCGCGCAGCGCGAGAGGCCGCAGGCGGGCGTCTCGATGCCGAGATGGCGCAGGAGTTGGCGCCTCTGAAGATGGAGCGGGCCGTGTTTCGGACCGTGATCGCCCCGTCCGATTCCGGCCCTGAGGGCACGGAGACGGTGAGTTTCGAAGTTGCGACCAATCCCGGCGCACCGTCCGGGCCTTTGTCGCGCATCGCGTCAGGGGGAGAACTGTCGCGGTTTCTGCTGGCGCTCAAGGTCTGCCTGTCACGCAGCACGACCGGCGTGACCATGATTTTCGACGAGATCGATCGCGGGGTTGGGGGCGCTACGGCCGATGCCGTGGGGCGCCGTCTGCATGCCCTGGCCACAGGCGCGCAGGTTCTGGTCGTGACCCATTCCCCGCAAGTGGCTGCTCTGGGCGAGCATCACTGGCGCGTGTCGAAAGAGACCCGGCAGGACATGACGCTGTCGCGGGTTGTGCCGCTTTCCGCCGATCAGCGCATTGAAGAGATTGCAAGAATGATCTCGGGTGATACGATTACCGACACTGCGCGTGCGGCGGCGCGCGACTTGCTTGCGGCGCGTGCGGGTCTCGCCGCCGCATTGCCGACTGCGTGAAAACCTGGCCCTCAACGGGTCATCTTGAGAGGAGAACATCCATGACCCATGCATCGGGACAAGTCGCGCTTCAGCGGAGCGGGTTGGCGCTTGCGTCGGTTCTGTTTTTGTCAGCCTGCACCCTGTCGCCCCTCGCACAGGCACCAAGACCCATGCCGACCGCCCCTGCACCTTCGGTTCAGCTTCCTTCTGCCGACGAAGCACTGACCACAACCGCTCTGCCGGGCGCCGGAGCGTCAGGCGCCGAGCAGGCTTGTGTGGCGGCCGGTCGCGAACGCGGGCTCGATGTGGTGGATGTCGTCGGATCACGCAGCGTAACCGGCGCCAGTGGGGAAGCCGCGCGCGACGTGATGTTGCGTGTGCGCCGCTCGGGTGCGGAAATTGAAGTGCGCTGCAATTATGTCGAAGACACGCGACTTGCGCGGATCATGCTGATCTGACTGGGAACCGGGGATTGGGGACCGGGCCAGGGCTGACCTGATCTCAGCGTTTCTTGTCCTTGCCTGATTGGGCCAATTTGCGCGCAGCCTGTGCGGCTGCGCGTAATTCCTCGGCGATTTCCTCGGCCTCATCGGGGTCGAAATCCAACGGCAGGTCGATACCATCTCCAGCCAGGTAGATGCGCACCATGCCCAATGTTGTCGGCCCGATTTGCAGATTGGCCGAAATGTCGTTCTCGGAATTGATCCCCATGGTTCTGATCCTGTCCTGAAGAAGCCTGCGCTGCGTTACGGTGTCTGTGCGTGAGTTTCAAGTCTGCGCCCTATTGCATTCGTGTCGGAGCAGCGTTAAATCGCCCCCAGTGCCGCCTTAGCTCAGTTGGTTAGAGCGCTGGATTGTGGATCCAGAGGTCGCCCGTTCGAGCCGGGCAGGCGGTACCATTCTTCGAAAGAGAGAGCCTTGCCAAGCGTGACGCACCCGCGTAACGCTGTGATTGCATTGCCAAAAGGTCTGCCTTTCATGCCTGTCCTGCCGCGCCACACCATGCCCGCAGCCCCAAAAGGTGCGCGTGTCGGGCTTTTCGGCGGCTCTTTCGACCCTGCGCATGCAGGCCATGTGCATGTCACCCGTCAGGCGCTCATGCGTTTGCGACTCGATCAGATCTGGTGGTTGGTGACACCGGGAAATCCTCTCAAGGCGCAGGGTCCGGCGCCGCTGGATACAAGACTTCAGCGCGCGCGCGCAGTGATGTGTCATCCGCGTGTCCGGCTGACGCAGATCGAGGCGCAGCTTGGAACCAGATTCAGCGCCGATACAGTAAGTGCACTCCTTCAGCTTTATCCGCATCGTGATTTCGTATGGATCATGGGGGCAGACAATCTGGCGGGGTTTCATCACTGGGAGAACTGGCGCGCGATCATGAACAGTCTGCCTGTTGCGGTCATGGCCAGGCCCGGCCAACAGCGCGGGGCATTGGCTTCGGTGGCCGCGCGCAGCTTTGCGGCTGCGCGTGTCCCTGACAGGCAAGCCGCAACACTGGCCGGACGCCGCGCCCCGGCATGGAGCTTCGTGATGCTGCCAATGCGCGATATTTCCTCAACGCGCCTGCGCGCGCAGGGCGACTGGCAGGTGCGCTGAGGCCATCCCGGCGCTGCAGTCTTGTCAAACAAATGTTCACGCATCTGGTTCAGAAAGATATTCACAGAACCGGCGTTCTGTGGTTTTTAACGAAGGCACGTCGTACCGGCGGGCCAGAACAAAAAAATGGGAGGACTTGATGGATCGTCGTTCATTTCTGAGAACCTCGGCACTGGGGGGCACTGCCGCCGCTGCCTCGACATTGGCGGCGCCTGCAGTCGCGCAGGGCCGTATCACTTGGCGCATGGTGACCACATGGCCACGCAATTTTCCGGGTCTTGGCACTGGCGCACAGCGCGTGGCTGACCGGATCAATGCCGCAGCTGACGGCGCGCTGACAATCGAAGTCTTCGCTGCCGGCGAAATGGTACCAGCGCTGCAATCACTTGACGCCGTGATCGACGGCTCGGCCGAAATGAGCCACGGGGCCGCCTATTACTGGATGAACAAATCGCAGGGGCTGGGCTTCTTCACCGGGGTGCCTTTCGGCATGACCTCGCGCGAGCTGGCGGCATGGATGCGCTATCTTGGTGGGCAGGAGCTTTGGGACGACATCTATGACGATTTCGG
>SKIM01000024.1 GCA_007116445.1 Natronohydrobacter sp. | reverse complement strand
TTTGAAAATGCAGGTTGGCAAGCAGCCGCTGTGTGACCTAGGGTGGCTTTGGTCATCAGAGGATCAGGACAAGAGATCATGCCCAGATCCCAGCTCGGGACGCAGACATATTTTTCGCGGCCTATCCGCCAGATCGCCCTGATGTTGGTGGTTCTGGCCCTGGTAGGGCTTGGAACCTGGGTGGCACTTCCGCGTGTCGCAGGTGTGTTCCTGGCCAATATCTGGCTGAACGGATTTATTTTTCTGGTCTTTGTCTTTGGCGTCTTTGCGACCTTCTGGCAGTTGATCCAGCTCAACCGGTCCATCATCTGGATCGAAGGCTTTGTGGGAGAGGTGCCGGGTCATGACGCCACGGTCCCGCCAGCGCTGCTTGCGCCGCTTGCGGCCTTGTTGCGTGGGCGCGGGCTGGGCAGCAAGATCAGCTCAAGTTCGGCCAGTTCGATACTCGATTCGGTTGCCACACGCCTTGATGAGCTGCGCGACATCACGCGTTATATCATATCTTTGCTGATCTTTCTTGGTCTTTTGGGCACATTCTACGGTCTGGCGACCACTGTTCCGGCAGTAGTGGACACGATCCGCTCGCTCGCCCCTGATGACTCCGCCACGGGGATCGATGTCTTCAACAATCTGATGTCGGGGCTTGAAGCGCAGCTTGGGGGCATGGGTACGGCGTTTTCCTCGTCGCTGCTGGGGCTTGCCGGCTCGCTCGTGGTGGGCCTTCTGGAACTTTTTGCCGGTCATGGCCAAAATCGCTTCTATCGCCAGTTGGAAGAATGGCTGAGCTCCATCACGCGGCTGGGCGTTGCCGGGGATGTCGAGAGCGGCGGCGAGATGGGGGCAGTGGTTCAGGTGCTCGATGGGATGGCCGAGCAAATCGACTTGCTGTACCGTCAGCAGCTGCGCGCGGATCAGGAGCGCGCGGCGCTTGATCAGGCTTTGGGTCATCTGGTCGCGGCAATAGACCGGCTGGCTGAAGGTCGGCAGACGGATGATGATGCGCCGCGCTCTGTCGATATGCGTCCTGAATTTGATCGTCTCGCTTATGGTCAGGAAGCACTTCTGGCGCATTTTCAGGCGCAGGCCGAGACGATCAGCCCTGCGGCGCAGGCTGAAACGCGTCTGCGTCTGCGCAATATCGACGCGCAGCTTTTGCGTATTTCCGAAGAGTTGTCCGCTGGTCGTGTCGAGACAACTGCGGAGTTGCGCGCTGATCTGGCTGATCTGACCGAGGCGGTGCGATTGCTTGCAGGCCGGGTCGCGCCGCAACGCTCTGACGGGGGCTGAAGGCATGGCACTGGCGCGCAGATCAGGGCAACGTCGCGACGTCAGCGGCGCCATCTGGCCGGGTTTCGTCGATGCGATGACGGCGCTTTTGCTGGTGCTGATGTTTGTGTTGTCGATTTTCATGATCGTGCAATTTGTCTTGCGTGACACGATTTCCGCGCAGGACACGCAACTCGAAGGATTGTCGGCCGAGGTCGCGTCCCTGGTCGATGCGCTTGGTTTGTCGCGGGCTCGGGTTGCGACGCTTGAAGGGCAGGTGACAGAGCTTTCGGGCGACCTGAGCGAATCGCGTGCGCTGGCGGCAGCGCAGGCCGCACAGATCACACGCCTCGATCGTGATCTGTCTGCGCGTGGCGCTGAACTGGACCAGGCGCAGGCGCGGATCAGCGATTTTGAGGCCCAGGTCGCAGCCTTGATCGTGGCGCGCGACACTGCACTTGCAAAAAGCGCAGCGCTCGGCGCAGATCTGGCCGCGGCAGAGGCGGAAAGAACCGAAGCCTTGGCCGAACGCGACGCGCTGGATCTGGCATTGGCGCGCTTGCGCGAAGAGGTGACGGCCGAGGCAGAGGCCGCGCGGCTTGCCGCCTTGCGTGCAGATGCCGTGGATGCCGCCCTTGCCGAGGCGCGAGCGGAGGCGGCGCGTTCCGAAGCATCGCTTGCGCAATTGGCCGCAAGCCTCCTGGCGACGCAGCAGGCGCTTGCAAAACAGCAAGAGACGGAGACAACGCTGCGCGGCGAACTGGATGCGGCAGAAGCCGAGATCGTCACGCAACGTGCCGCCGCCGAGATGCTGCGCGAAAGGTTGCAGGGGGTCGAGGCTGAACTGAGTGCAGAAGAACAGGCCCGTCTTGCCGATGCCGCGGCGGCTGAAACGTTGCGGCGGCGGTTGGATCGTGCCGATACCGAGTTGACCGCGATGACATTGGCGCTGGAAGAGGAGCGCCAGCGTGCGGAAGACACGCTGACCTTGCTTGCCGCTGCGCGCGCGGCGCAGGCCCAGAGCGAAACTGCGCTGGAGGTGGAGATCTCCGAGCGTGAGCGCCTCGCGGCCTTGCGCAATCTTGCGCAAGAGCAGCTTGCCGAGCAGGATGCGCAGATCGCGGAAGATCAGCGCCGGATCGAATTGCTTAACCAGCAGGTCGCAGCCTTGCGCAGTCAGGTGGGGGGATTGCAGGATCTGCTGGGCGAGGCGCGCGCGCGCGATGACGCTGCACAAACGCAGATTGAAAGCCTTGGCGCAGATCTTAATCTGGCGCTGGCGCAGTTGGCCACCGAAGAACGGCGCCGCGCTGACCTGGAGGCGGCGGAACGAGCGCGGCTGGAAAGCTTTCAGTCAGAGTTTTTTGGCCAGTTGCGTCAGGTTCTGGAAGGCCGCGACGGTGTTGAGATCGTCGGTGACCGTTTCGTGTTCTCTTCTGAAGTACTGTTTGAACTCGGGTCTGCCGATCTCGCACCCGAGGGGCGTGCGCAGATCGGCAATGTCGTGGCGATTCTGGGCGATGTTGCAGATCGAATCCCGTCCGAGATCGACTGGATCCTGCAGGTCGAAGGACATACCGACAATTTGCCCATTGGTCCGGGTGGGGCATTCGCTGACAATTGGGCGCTGAGCCAGGCGCGAGCGCTGTCGGTTGTCCGTTACCTGACCGAAGAGCGCGGCTTTCCTGCGCATCGGCTGTCTGCCGCAGGTTTTGGTGAATACAGACCTGTCGATCCTGCGAATACACCAGAGGCGCGAAGCCGCAATCGCCGGATCGAATTGAAACTGACCGAGCGATAACGCGCGGGGGATACCCAAGGGGGCCCTTGGCCCTCTTGGGGCGGGTTTGGGCCTGCGGCCCAACGCGTGCCGGGGGCTCGATGCCCCCTGCACGCGTTTTCCTGAGGCCGATCTCATCGCACAGGCCAGGATCCTCTCCGACCTTCGATCACTGGCCGTATCTGCAGCGCAGCGCACAAATTCCTTTCTCTGTCTGACTGATTTCTGACCCAGTTCAGAATTTTAGGGCATGGTGCAGGATCACCGGGACAACCAGTTCTTCCTCATCCACCAGATGCCGGTTCAGAAAAGTCTCGAACCCCTCCAACTGCCGCAACAATGCGCCTGCGCTGGCCTGGGCGTCTTCGTTCGCTGAAAGGGATTGCAGATGCGTGTTCGCTGCCTCAGTCAATGCGTTCAACACAACATCGAGTTCGTGGTGATCCGCATCAAGCAAGTCAAACCCCCGCGCCAGTCTCGTCTCCGCTGCAGAGAGGATCGGAAAATAATGTGTATCCTCGATATGGTGGTGGCCATGCAGCTCATTGATCAGGAATCCCCCGATACGCGCAGTCATTTGGCGATAAGCACGCGCCTCGCGCCTTTGGTCAAGAAAGCCGCGCGTTTCGTCTTGCCACTGTGCCAAGGCCCTGCGGAACATCAGATGCCGCTCCAGCCAGAAACGTGTCAGCCCGTCAAAATTCTGATGGCTCGCCCAGATGTCGCGCGGGTATTGCGCCAGCAGAACGCGCAATGGGTCAGGCAAGCGATCGCGAGCTGATAGGGTGCTTTCTCTCATATTTTTCTCCGTTTGCACATTATGCTAACGAAGAGCGCCCTGGGGTCAATTGGCGTCGCTGTGCAGCAGCGCATGGGGATCTGGACGAAACTGCAGGGTGGCCCGCCGCCAAAGAAATGCCATGGCTGTGAAACATAGCGGGCGGACAAAGCGCCTTTGCGCCCGTCTGGGTGGTGCGCCCATGCAAGCGTGGGGCGCCGCATCGCATGAACCCTCTGCGATTAATGTGTGGCGTAAATCTGTGCCAACCGGTCGATCGCCGCCTCAGGCGTCATTTCCTCACTCTCGCCTGTGCGCCGCGAGGTTAGCTCCACCACTCCTTTTTCCAGCCCGCGCGGACCGACCGTGATGCGCCATGGCAGCCCGATCAGATCCATGGTTGCGAATTTCGCCCCCGCCCGCTCGCTGCGATCATCATAAAGCGGCTCAAGCCCCTTGGCGCTCAAGGCGGCATAAAGGGCCTCGCAGGCCGCATCTGCAGCTGCATCGCCCTGTTTGAGATTGATGATCCCGCAATGAAATGGCGTCACACCTTCGGGCCAGATGATACCGCGCTCGTCATGGCTGGCCTCGATGATCGCGCCGAGCAAGCGCGACACGCCGATACCGTGACTGCCCATATGCACTGGCACCCGCGCGCCGTCCGGTCCGACAACTGTCGCGCCCATGGCATCGGAATATTTGGTGCCGAAATAGAAAATTTGCCCGACTTCGATCCCACGGGCCGATTTGCGCCGGGCCTCAGGCACTTGCGCGGCAAACAACGCGGTATCATGCGTTTCATCCGTGCGTGCATAGCGCGAGGTGAACTCTTCAAGAACCGCCTGACATTCCGAAACGGAGTCGTAATCCACGGCGCGGGCCCCGAATTTCAGATCCGTGATCTCGCTGTCATAGAAGACCTCGGATTCGCCAGTTTCGGCCAGCACAAGAAATTCATGCGTGTAATCGCCCCCGATTGGCCCCCCATCGGCGCGCATCGGGATGGCTTGCAGCCCCATACGTTCATAGCTGCGCAGATAGCTGACCAGATGGCGGTTATAGGCGTGCAGCGCCGCTTCCTTGTCCAGGTCGAAATTGTAGCCGTCCTTCATCAGGAATTCGCGGCCGCGCATGACCCCGAAGCGGGGACGCACCTCATCGCGGAATTTCCACTGAATATGATAGAGCGTCAGTGGCAGGTCCTTGTAGCTGTTCACATGCGCGCGGAAAATATCAGTGATCAGCTCTTCATTCGTTGGCCCATAGAGCATGTCGCGCCCGTGGCGATCCGTGATCCGCAGCATTTCCTGGCCGTAATCATCATAGCGCCCGGATTCGCGCCAGAGTTCTGCCGATTGCAGCGTCGGCATCAACATCGGGATATGGCCCGCGCGGATCTGTTCTTCATGGACGATCTGCTCAATGCGTCGCAGCACCTTGAACCCCAGCGGCAGCCAGGAATAAATCCCGGCGCTGGCTTGTTTGATCATCCCGGCGCGCAGCATGAGCCTGTGGCTGACAATCTGTGCTTCCGACGGAGTTTCTTTCAGCACGGGCAGAAAATAGCGGGTCAGGCGCATGGTCTATGCCTTTATTCAGGTGCGAGTTTTCCAGAGGTGTAGGCGAGCTTGGTCGCGGGGGCAAGATCAGCTTGGCGCGCGTCAAGGATCTTGCAGCCTCTTCCGCGTGACAAGGCCACATCTTCTTGTTGATGCGGTCGCAATAAAAAAGGCGCGCAATCTGCGCGCCTTTCCGAAACGGCAACGTCGGTGGTTTACTCTTGCTGCCCGAGGAACATCAGCAGGAACTGGAACATGTTCAAGAAACTGATGTAGAGCGATAGAGCGCCATCAACAGCCGCCTTGTCGAGCCATTCCTGATCGCCACTTGCTGCATGCGCCACATATTCGGATTTGATGGCCTGAGTGTGAAACGCGGTCAGACCAGCGAAGATCAGGATCCCGATGGCCGAGATTGCAAACATCATTGCCGGGCTCTGCAGGAACAGGTTCACGATCATCGCCACGATCAGACCGATCACACCCATGATCAGGAAAGTGCCCATGCCGGACAGATCTTTCTTCGTGGTATAGCCATACAGGCTAAGACCCGCAAACGCGATTGCAGTCACGAAGAAGGTCTGCACGATCGAGAAACTGGTGAAGACCAGAAAGATCGAGCTGAGCGACAGGCCGATTGCAGTGGCGAAGACAAAAAAGCCAAGCTGAACACCGGCTGCCGACGCACGGCGCATCAGCGCGCCCCAGCCAAACAGCACGAATGCCAGCGGTGCGAACATGATGACCCAGCGCAGTGGCGACAGATAGATTGCAGCGCCCATGCTGTTTAGCATTGTGCCATTGCCGAGTTGCGCGACGGCCATTGCCGGGTCGTTGGTCGTCGTCAGACCGGCGATCGCCCAGGCGGCTGCCGCTGTGATCACCATGCCAACTGACATGGTGCCGTATACCTTGTTCATATGCGCGCGCAGGCCGACATCGATTTCTGCCGCCCGTGTCGCGGTGGTCGTCCGCGCCCGCATGGTGTCAAATTGAGCCATGTGATCCTCCATATTGTTTGACCCGTGAACACTCACGCTGTCTTACGATGCAATATCGTGCAGACAGCTGTGGGTTTCAAGGATTTCCGTAGTGAAATAGACAGGATTTGATCTGCGAAAGTCGCGATTGCCTTTGCCTTGGTCACGCCTGCAGGTCAATCACCACTTTTCCAGTTGATTTTCGACTGCGCAGCAGCTCCAGCCCTTCTGCGACGCGCTCAAAGGGCAGGATATGGCTTTGATGGGGCACGATCTTGCCTTCAAGATACCAGTTGGACAGCGTCGCGAGCGAACCTGTCAGTCGGTCGGGCGCGAAGGTCGTGTACCCCCCCCAGTATAATCCGATCACAGTCAGGTTCTTGACCAGCAGGATATTTGCCGGAAATTGCGGCACTTCGCCGCCCGCGAACCCGATGGCCAGAAACCTGCCCTCGGGGCGCAAGCTGCGTAGGGCAGGGGTCGATAGCGGTTCGCCGATCGCGTCATAAACGACGTCCACTCCGCCGAGCGCCTTAAGTTCTGTGCGCAGGTCCAAATCCTCGCTGTCCAGACAGATGTCAGCCCCTTTCGTTCGTGCGATTGCACATTTCTCGGCCCCGCGCGCCACTGCGATCACGCGTGCCCCCATTGCTTTGCCGATCTCGACTGCGGTCAAGCCGACTCCGCCCGCCGCGCCAAGCACAAGCAAGGTTTCACCCGCCGCGAGATGCGCGCGATGATCCAGAGCGAGATGGGAGGTGCCGTAGGCGACCTGAAATCCTGCGGCCTCAGTGAAGGTCATGGCATCAGGCAGGGCAACACAACGCTGCGCCGCGCAGGCGGCTTGTTGCGCCAATCCGCCATGACCCGTAAATGCTGCGACGCGCATGCCGGGGCGCAGACCTGTCACCTGATCTCCGATCGCCGCGATGGTTCCTGCGAGTTCCATCCCCATTGTCATGGGCAGAGCAGGTCGTTCCTGATATTTCCCACGCTGCATCAGCAGATCGGCAAAGTTCAGCCCGCAGGCTGCAACATCGATCAGCACCTCGTCGGGCCCGAACGCGGGCGTTGCGATTTCACGGAAGGCTGGCGGGGAATCAAAAGCCTCGAGCACATATGCGCGCATGTGTTTTCCTACGTGGTTTGTATTAACAATGCTTGAATATCATGGTTAACTCAAGACTTCACGTTGGGGTGCAATTGCGACGTGCGACTTTCACCCAAGGGTTGTTTGCAAAATGCGCTGCGAATTGCAAAGATTTGCTTTTGCGTCGGTTCCCGCAGTCAAATTCAGTGCGTAACACAAGTCGCATGCTATCCTCTCAATCAACCGATGTGTTCCGATCGTCGTCATCCGAAGCAGATGATATCAAGGCAGTCGGATCTTTTGGTTGTAACCGGGGTGAAGTCATAGGGTGATGGTGTGGGGCATAAAGTAGATGATCATGTGGGCCAGAAAATTCGGCATCGCAGATGGCTGATGGGATTGACGCAGCAACAACTGGCTGATGCTGTCGGCATCAAGTTCCAACAAATTCAGAAGTATGAGACAGGGATGAACCGCGTTTCGGCGTCGCGCTTATGGGATATCGCGCAGACGCTGGAAGTGCAGCCCGGGTATTTCTTCGAAGGCTTTGAGGACGAGGAGGGCGCGGCTGTGGAAACAGGCGACGATCTGCTGTCCAGCAAGGAAACGCTGGAATTGCTGAAGACCTATTACGCGATCCCGGAGACACAGCGCAAACGACTGTTTGAATTGGCGCGTGCGCTGGTTCAGGCGGCGTGACACGACAACAGTTTCTGCAATCTTGAAGCCGCCTCGTTAGCATGCGAAATGCAAATGCGCATCTGGCAGGCAAATGGAAGGCGGAAGATTGACACGCGATGATATTGGTAAAGAGCAGCGAGAGAGCCTGCTCGCCCTGATCTCGGAGCTTGCTGATCTGGCGCGCTCCGAGACGCTTAAATGGTTTCGGCAGCCTCAGTTGCGGGCTGACAACAAACTGGCCGATGGCTTCGATCCAGTCACCCAAGCCGACCGCGCTGCGGAAATGGCCCTGCGCGCTCATCTTGCGCGTTTTCGACCGCAGGACGGGATATTGGGTGAGGAATTCGCTGCTGTGATGGGCGAGTCCGGGCTGAAATGGGTGATTGATCCGATTGATGGCACGCGCAGCTTCCTGTCGGGCACTCCGTGCTGGGGGGTGTTGATCGCTTTGGCAGATGCACAGGGTCCGTTCCTGGGTGTGATCGATCAGCCCTATATCGGCGAGCGGTTTGTCGGGGGGCTCGGCCAGGCCAAGTTGACGGGGCCGCAAGGCACAGTTGCGCTCAGGACTCGCGAGACGCAGGCATTGTCCGATGCGACGCTGTCCTCGACCTTTCCCGAAATCGGGACAGCCGACGAGCGCGCGGCCTTCCAGCGTGTTTCCGACGAGGTGCGGCTGACGCGCTACGGGATGGACTGTTACGCCTATGGGCTGCTTGCCGCCGGGCATATCGATCTGGTCGTCGAGGCCGGGTTGAACGCCTATGACATTGCCGCACCGATTGCCGTGATCGAGGCCGCAGGTGGGCTTGTGACCGATTGGCAGGGCCGCAAGCCGGGAGAAAACGGACAGGTGCTCGCCTCCGCCAATCCGGTGCTTCACGCGCAGGCGCTTGCACGGCTTGCCTCTGCGATCTGAAGTCGTCTCTGCCCCGGCCTGGCCTTACTCGAGGTCAGGAAGTCCCCTGATCGCCGCAGCGATCAGCGCCAGGCACTGGGGTGTTGAAAACCGGTGGTCCGCGCCCTTCACAAGCGTCAGCTGGAGGTCGGGGCAGTCGGCATGCTCCAGCAAACGCAGCGGCACGGAGGTCGCCACGGCTTCGTCGGCCGTGCCTTGGAGCAAGCGGACAGGGAAGGGCAGTGACAATCGACTGCGCAACACGAGCTGTTCCCGCCCGTCCTCGAAAAGCCGGCGGGTCAGCGTGTAGGGGCGGTCGTCATAAGAATTGGGCAGTTCGGTGCGCCCCGCGCCAAGGATCTCGGCGCGCTGTGCCTCTGACAGTCCGGGCCACATACTGTCCTCGGTGAAATCCGGGGCAGCGGCGATCCCGACGAGCCCGGCCAGGCGCTCCGGTAACCGCCGGGCCAGCAAAAGTGCGATCCAGCCGCCCATGGACGAACCGACAAGGATCTGCGGCCCGTCAGTCAGGCGCGTGACCGCCTCGAAGGCGTCTTCAGCCCAGTCGCCGATGCATCCGTCCTCGAAACGTCCCGAACTTGCGCCATGTCCAGAATAGTCAAAGCGCAAGAAGGCGCGGCCCTCAGTTCGGGCCCAGTCTTCGAGCCAGACCGCTTTGGTGCCGGACATGTCCGACATGAAACCGCCCAGAAAAACGATGCCCGGCCCTGTGCCCGCGGTCTTGTGATAGGCGAGCTTCCGCCCGGTTGCTGTGTCAATCGTCTGAGCCATCGCCCAATTCCTTCAATCCATAGGCCACATAGGCCCCTGCCGCTGCCATCACCGCAAAAAGTCCAATCGCTGTTGCGGCCCCCGCCAGCGCCGCGAGCGCGCCGAAGATGCCGCTCGCGAGCAGGATGACGCCAATTACTGTATTCGCAATCGCGGTATAGACCGCGCGCAGGTCGGGGCCAACCATATCCACCAGATATGTTGACCGGCCCAGCCGCACGCCCTGATGCGCGACCATCAGCAGAAACAAGGCAAGCGGCATCGCGATAGGCGAGTTCGACCAGCCGAGCGCTGCGAAAACCAGCGTCATCACCAGTGCGGCTGCACCGCTCAGCCCTGTCAGGATCAAGACCCGGCGCGAGGAGCGATCTGCAAGCCGGCCCCAGATATAGCTGGACAAGAGTGCTGCGAGCGCCGAGGCCAGCACCAGCGCGCCCAGACTTTCCAGCGCGGCACCGGGACCGCCAGAGGCGAGCATCACCAGATAGGGCGGCGCGAGCGCTGTCGCCGTCAGCAGCCCGCGTGCGAGGATGAAGCGCGCCAGTTGCGAGTCTTCGCGCAGGTAATGCAGATTGGCGATCGCATCGGTGACCCCATTTGCCCCGCCCTCGGTCGCGCCTTTGTCTTCGGCCAGCCCGATGAACACCCCCCCTGCAACCAACCAGGCCAGGGCCGCGAGGGCCAGGGCGCCGGCCACGATCAGGGCGCGGGCCTCGGAGAAGAAAATCAGCGTCAATGCGAAGGCGATGACGACAACGGCCGACCAGCTGCCCGCGAGCCCGGTCACAGTCCCGCGCTGGCCTTTGTCGATGGTCTTGCCGAGCACGTCCTTGTAGGCCACTGACGCGACTGAGCGTGACACCGCCAGAACCGCCAGCCCCGCAAGGATCACACTGCCCGCGAGCGCCCCTTCAAGCGCCAGCGCTGCCGCAAGGATGATCGCAGCACCCAAACCCTGCCCGAAGGCTGCAACGCCCCATGCCCATTTGCGCTGCGCAAGCGCGCGGATACGGGCGGCGGTGAAAAGCTGCGGTAGCAATGCGCCCGCCTCACGGATCGGGACCAGCAGCCCGATCAGGGCAGCAGGCGCGCCCAGATGTGTCATCAGCCAGGACAGCACCAGTTTGGGATCCACCAGACCGTCCGCCGATTTGCTCAGCCCAAGCGCGCCGGCATGGCGCAGGAAATTCTGCGGCTGCGCGTTGCACGCAGTCTCGGAAATATCGCGGCAGGACCGGCCATCATCGTCCGAGCTGAGCGCGGCAAAGGCCTGTGCAACGGCGGTTCGGTGGGGCGTGGACACATGTGGCTCCTTCGACATCTGCGCGCGACCGAGTTAACGTAACCGCCTTGACTTTGGTTCCCCAGCCCGCGATTAACAGCGCCGACATAACCCGCAACCGGGCGTTCCGTGGGCGCCAAAACGACGAGGACCGGCCGATGGCCCAGATTTCCCTGACATTTCCCGATGGCTCCGTGCGCGACTATGAGGCGGGCGTGACGCCTGCGCAAGTCGCCGAGAGCATCGCGCCGTCCCTCGCCAAACGCGCGATTTCCGCGAGCGTCAATGGTGCGCATTGGGATCTGCAATGGCCGATCACGACCGATGGCACCATTGCCATCCATACGATGAAGGATGATGTGCCCGCGCTGGAGCTGATCCGCCATGATCTTGCGCATATCATGGCGCGCGCCGTGCAGGAGATCTGGCCCGATGTGAAGGTCACCATTGGCCCTGTGCGTGACAAGGGCTGGTTTTACGACTTCGACCGCGCCGAGCCTTTTGTGCCCGAGGATCTTGCGCAGATCGAGGAGCGCATGCGCCAGATCATCAATGCCCGCGAGCCGGTGCGCACAGAGGTCTGGGAGCGCGACCGCGCGATCCAGCATTACAAGGACGCGGGCGAGCCCTTCAAGCTGGAACTGATCGACCGCATCCCCGAAGGCGAGCCGTTGCGGATGTATTGGCATGGCGACTGGCAGGATCTCTGCCGTGGTCCGCATCTGCAAAGCACCGGGCAGGTGCCAGCTGATGCGTTCAAGCTAATGTCGATTGCGGGCGCCTATTGGCTGGGCGACAACACGCGGCCCATGTTGCAGCGCATCTATGGTGTCGCCTTCCGCAACCGCGAGGATCTGAAAGCGCATCTGACGATGCTGGAGGAGGCGGCAAAGCGCGACCATCGCAAGCTCGGGCGTGAGATGGACCTGTTCCACATGCAAGAGGAAGCACCGGGGCAGGTGTTCTGGCATCCCAATGGCTGGTCGATCTATACCAACTTGCAGGATTACATGCGCCGCCAGCAACGGCGCGGTGGCTATGTCGAAGTGAACACGCCGCAGGTGGTGGACCGCAAGCTCTGGGAAGCCTCGGGACATTGGGAGAAGTATCAGGAAAACATGTTCATCGTCGAAGTCGACGAGGAGCATGCCCGCGAAAAGGCGATCAATGCGCTCAAGCCGATGAATTGTCCCTGCCATGTGCAGATTTTCAACGTGGGGTTGAAAAGCTACCGTGACCTGCCGCTGCGCATGGCCGAGTTCGGATCGTGCAACCGCTATGAGCCCTCTGGCGCGCTGCACGGGATCATGCGCGTGCGCGGCTTCACACAGGACGACGCGCATATCTTTTGCACCGAGGATCAGATTGAGGCCGAGACGAAGCGTTTCATCGAGTTTCTGTCCAGCATCTACCACGATCTGGGCTTTGAGAAGTTCCGCGTGAAATTCTCCGACCGACCGGAGACACGCGCGGGCGCGGATGAGGTCTGGGACAAATCCGAGAACGCCTTGCGCGCGGCTACCGAGGCGGCGGGTTACGCGTATGAGGAAAACCCCGGTGAAGGGGCGTTTTACGGTCCAAAGCTTGAGTTCGTGCTGACCGATGCGATCGGGCGCGACTGGCAATGCGGGACGCTGCAGGTTGATTTCGTGCTGCCCGAGCGGTTGGACGCGACCTATATCGGTGCGGATGGTGCCAAACATCGTCCCGTGATGCTGCATCGGGCTGTGCTGGGAAGTTTCGAGCGCTTCATCGGCATCCTGATCGAGGAACATGCGGGTAAGTTGCCGTTCTGGCTGGCCCCGCGTCAGATCGTCGTGGCCTCGATCATCTCGGATGCAGATGACTATTGCCGCGAGGTGGTGGCGGCCCTGCAAGGCGCGGGAATTCGGGCAGAGCTGGATTTGCGCAACGAGAAAATCAACTATAAGGTGCGCGATCACAGTCTGCGAAAGGTGCCGGTGATCCTGGCCATCGGAGCGCGTGAAGTTGCTGAGCGCACAGTGTCCGTCCGGCGTCTGGGCGAGAACCGCACATCGACTGAAGCGCTCGACGATCTGCTGCAGGTGCTTGCCCGTGAAGCAACGCCTCCAGATCAGCGGGCGTGACGGGGTCGCAGGCGGCGTCTCCCGGCGACGCCGGGTGGCGACATGCTGCACAAAAAGGTAAAGCCGCAGGTTCTGCCTGCGGCTTCATGCTTATTGTCAGAGTGCAGCCTGATCAGTCGCGCTGTGCCATGATCATCTCGCGCAGCACATCCGCATCGACATAGCCACGAATCATCTCATCTTCGAGCACGAATGTCGGGGTGCCGCTGATCTGCAGGCGCTGCGCCAGCGCATAATTTGCTGCGATCACGTCGCTGACATGCTGACTGCTCATCTCCGCAAAGACAGTCTCGGCTTCGAGCCCGACGTCGCTGGCCAGATCTTCGAGGAAATCCGGGGTGATGTCGCCATCATGGCGCATCAGTTGATCGTGGACAGACGCATAGACGTCGTCCCCACCCAGCGCCAGGGCCGCGATTGCAAAGCGTGATGACATCTCTGACTCAGGTCCAAGGATGGGGAATTCCTTCACGATAAGCCGCAGATTGTCGTCAGTTTCCAGCAAGGCTTCCAATTCGTCATGCGCGCGTTTGCAAAAACCGCAACGGTAATCGATGAACGCCACCAGCGACACATCCCCGTCGGGATTGCCGCCGACCCAGGAATTAGTGTCATGGAACAGCGCATCTTCGTTGGCGGCCAACACAGCGCGATCCATATCGGCCTGCATTTCAGCGTTGCGCGATTCAAACGCGGCCACGGCCTCGAAAATGACTTCGGGGTTCTGCAACAGGTAGCTGCGCACCTGTTCCCCGAATTCCGCATCGACGCTCACCATTTCGCCCACCGGCGTCGCGCCGAGTTGCGCAAGCGCATCACTACTGCTTGCGGGTTCTGCCTGCGTGGCACTGCTCGCAGTCTGAGTGGGCGGCGGATTGCTGCTGCCCCCCGATGAGGTCAGAACCAGAAGACCCAGCGCAGATGCCGCGAGGCATGTGCCAACAAGGGCGGAATCGGACAGCGGAAGGGACATGGTGCAGCTCCTGTGTTCTGATTGCGCCACCGGGCAGATGCGATCCGTGCGGCGTGTCTTTCTCGCCCCGTCTTAAATCGCGCAGAGCGCCGGGAATCAAGTCTCTCGATAGAGGCAGAGTGTCGCTTTCGACATCGTGAACGTTTTTTGCCGCTGCGCAGGCAATGATTGCAGTTTTCTGTCAGCGCCGTCCGGGATAGTCTGCAGCCGGCAGGATAAACGATAGAGGCAGGATGTGCTCAGGCGTGCAATGATACGATGGTTGCGGCAAGGGGTGCTGGCTGTCCTTGGGCTTGTGGCGTTGTCCGGTATGGCATCGGCACAGGGCGGTTTCGGGGTCCAGGCGCGGCTGACCGATATCGCCGGGCAGTCGCGGGACGCCCGCGTCTCGATCGAGCTCTCACTGAGCCAGCCGGTTCCCTACCGGTTGCGCGTTCTGTCATCGCCGCCGCGTCTGGTGCTTGACCTCAACACCGTGGTCTGGGGGGATGCAGGCAGGGTCGCGCGACTGCAGGATCTGCCGGCAGTGAAGGCCGTGCGCCATGGAATCCTGCCCGATGGCTGGGCGCGGCTGGTAATGGATCTTGCACAGCCTCTGATCCTTGAGACGTCAGAGCAGACGGTGGACACAGAGCGCGGGGCCGCCCGCATCAGTTTGGCACTGCGGACTGCCAAACTGGATGAATTCGAGCAATTCGCGCAGAGCGAAAACAGTCTGATTGCCCGCAGCAGTGCGGGCTTCTTGCGCCCTGACAGCCCCACTGAGAGGCGGGCTCTCCCACTGGCCCCACGCAGGCCGGTGGTGATGCTCGATCCGGGACATGGAGGGCGTGACCCCGGTGCCGAACGCGACGGGGTGCGCGAAGCCGATATCGTGCTGCGCTTTTCGCGACAGCTGCGTGAGGTGCTGTTGCGGCGCGGAACTTTCGACGTGGCCATGACGCGCGACGCCGATGTATTTGTCTCGCTGGACGGGCGTGTGCGCGCCGCGCGCGCCGCCTCTGCGGATGTTTTTCTGTCCATCCATGCTGATGCGCTGCCTGAAGGCCTGGCATCAGGGGCTGTCTTTTATCTGCTCGGAGATGAAGCCAGCGACGCGTCTGCCGCGTATCTGGCCGAACGTCACGATCGCGCGGATATGCTCAGCGGGGTCGATTTGACGCGCAACACCGACGAGATCGCGCGGGTGCTGATGTCGGTCGCCTGGCAGGATACTGCGCCGCGTGCCCGTGTCCTTGCGGAAGCGCTGGTCGACGGGGTTCAGGCGTCCGGTCTGCGTCTGCATCGGCGCCCGATCCAGTCCGGTGCGTTTACCGTTCTGCGTGCGGTCGACATGCCGTCTGTCCTGATCGAGCTGGGCTTCATGTCCAGTCCGCGCGATCTCGCCAATTTGCGCGATCCCGAATGGGGCAAGCGTATGGCCGAGGCTCTTGCTGACGCGCTGGAAGCCTGGCACGCGCAGGATATGCATGACAACGCCTTGCGCCGCCGCTGATCAGCCGATATCGTCTTACACGGCTTGCGGTGCAAACGTCACGTAACAGTGATGGCTTTGCAGGGCTTTTTTGACCTCCGGTGCGTTACGGACTATACAGGGCGCCTGAGATGGGAGTGGCCAGTGCTGCGAGCGATTCTATCATTTTTCGGCGGCGTATTCAGCTTCGCCATCACGGGGACTGTATTTCTTGCCGTGGCCATAGGCGGCGTTTTCTGGTTCTACAGTCAGGATCTGCCCAGCCATGAGCAACTGGCGAGCTATGCCCCTCCCACGATCAGCCGGATTTACTCTGGCGAAGGGCGTCTGATTGATGAATTCGCCATAGAGCGGCGCTTGTTCACGCCGATCGACGACATTCCCGAGCAGGTGAGGAATGCGTTCATCGCTGCAGAAGACCGCAACTTTTATGTCCATACCGGTTTTGACAGTCGCGCGATCGCCGTGGCCGCCTATGAGGCGCTGGTTTCGCGTGGGGAGAACCTGCGCGGGGCGTCGACCATCACGCAGCAGGTGATGAAAAATTTCCTTCTTTCCGGGGACCGCACGGGCGAGCGCAAGATCAAGGAGTTGATCCTCGCGAGCAGGGTCGAGCAGACGCTGAGCAAGGATCAGATCCTGGAACTCTATCTGAACGAGATTTTCCTCGGCCAGAATTCCTATGGTGTCACCGCGGCTGCGCAGACCTATTTCAACACGACGTTGGATGAGTTGGAGCTGCACGAAACCGCGTTTCTCGCTGCGCTGCCGCAAGCGCCGTCAACCTTTCATCCCGTGCGCAACCGTGATCGCGTTGTGGCACGGCGCAATTATGTGCTGGGGGAAATGCTGCGCAACGGCTTTATCAGCCGGGCCGAGCATGATGCGGCGCGTGCACAACCGCTGCTGACCGTGCAGTCAGGGGATTTTCCCAATCCGCGGGCGAGCTTGCCGCCACGCGATTATTTCACTGATGAAGTGCGCAGACAGTTGTCAGGGACATTCGGCGAGGATGAATTCTTCGCCGGGGGGCTTTCGATCCGTGCCACGATTGATCCTGAAATGCAGGTGCATGCGGCCCATGCACTGCAGCGCGCGCTTGAACAATATGACCGCGGGCTGGGGCGGTTGCGCACCACGGGCGAAGTGATCGCCCCTGAACTTCTGGACGAAGACGACGCCTGGCGCGCCGCTCTTGCGCGGATGGAACTGGCGCGCGACGTGACGCTCGGCAATCGCTGGTATCCAGCCGTGGTGATGGAGGTCAACGCCAATCAGGCCCGTTTGGGGATCGAGGGGGTCCGTCCCGACTATCATGCGCCGCATATCGTCGAACGTTCGGATATCAGCTGGGCGCGCGGCTCGCTGGCAGATAATCTGAATGTCGGAGATGTCGTCTATGTGCGTCGCGTGACCTCGGACAGCGATGGAAGCCATATCCGCTGGTCACTGCGCCAGATCCCGAATGTCCAGGGCGGGTTCATGGCGATGGATGTCAATACTGGTCGCGTGATTGCGATGCAGGGCGGTTTTTCCTATCAGCATTCAGTGTTCAATCGCGCCACGCAAGCGCAGCGTCAGCCAGGTTCGGCCTTCAAGCCCTTTGTCTATGCTGCAGCGCTTGACCGCGGATTTACGCCGGCGACGATCATCGTCGATGGCCCGATTGAAGTTGCGACCCCACAGGGGGTGTGGCGACCAACCAATGCCTCGAACCAGTTTTACGGTCCGACCCCGATCCGGCGGGGGCTGGAAATGTCGCGCAACCTGATGACAGTGCGGCTGGCACAAGAAGTCGGCATGGACATCGTCGGCGGATATGCCGAGCGTTTCGGTGTTTATGACCGTGCGCAGCAAAATCTTGCGGCCTCGCTGGGATCGCAGGAAACCACGCTGTTCCGGATGGTCGCGGCCTATGCGATGTTCGCCAATGGTGGCGAAAGGGTAGAGCCCACGCTTGTTGACAGGGTCC
Organism: Natronohydrobacter sp.; assembly: GCA_007116445.1. Classification (GTDB taxonomy): domain Bacteria; phylum Pseudomonadota; class Alphaproteobacteria; order Rhodobacterales; family Rhodobacteraceae; genus Roseinatronobacter. The sequence goes on along the minus strand of SKIM01000024.1, from coordinate 21,563 downwards.
AGAACCGATGGGGCGAAACGATCTACCGCCACGACCAGCGCAATTGTGTTGATTGCGATCAACGTGCGCTTCCGGCCGGGCGCGTGCCATGGATCACGCATCGCCGCGCGCGCGTGATGGATGCGGTCACAGCGTATCAGCTGACCTCGATGATGCAGGGCGCGGTGGATAGCGGGACGGCCGCGCGCACCGTCAATCTGCCGGTGCCGGCCGCAGGCAAGACCGGAACCACCAATGAGGCGCGGGATGTATGGTTCGTGGGCTATACCTCGAACATCGTCGCAGGCTGCTATATCGGTTACGACCAGCCCCGCCCCCTAGGCCGCGGTGCGTCAGGGGGCAGCATGTGCGGACCGGTTTTCAATGAATTCATGCGCGAGGCTGTGAAGAAATATGGCGGCGGGCGGTTTGCAGTGCCCGAGGGGGGGTATTTCATCAAGATCGACCGCAACACCGGCGCACGCCTTCCCGATAATGCCACTGGGCCGAATGTAGTGTCGGAATTCTTCCGCGAAGGCGTAGAGCCTGTATTCGGCCTTGCCGCAGTGATCGATGGTGGCGCCATGCTGGGCTCGGAATTGCCGATGTTCACGCCTGGAGAAACCTATCAGGAGCTGAGCCGTCCTGATGCGGGGCGCGGAACACTGCCGCGTGCGCCTGCCAGTGTCGGGACGATTTCATCGGGTGGTTTGTATTGATCCGGGCGCAGCGGCTTGCCCCGCGCGATCTGTCGGGCTATGCACGCGGCGATCCGAAGCCTCAGCCAAGAGTCAGACAATATGCGCGCTGAAACGCAAAGCCAGATTGATGCCATTCGAAAATCGCTGGTCCTATTGGGGCAGCGCATGGAGATCGAGACGGCTCCGCACCGGCTGGAAGAATTCGATGCCATGTCGGAAAATCCGGACCTGTGGAACGATCCGGCGCGTGCTCAGGCGTTGATGCGTGATCGCCGTCTGCTCTCGGACGCGCTTGAGACCTATCGCAGCCTGTCGCAGGAGCTGGAAGACCAGATTGGCATGATCGAGCTGGGCGAGGCGGAGGGCGAAGCAGAAGTGGTCGCCGAGGCCGAGGCCGAGATCGCGCGACTTGCGAAACTGGCCGCCGAAAAGGAACTGGAGGCCCTGCTGAATGGCGAGGCGGACAGCAATGACACCTTCCTTGAGATCAATGCTGGTGCGGGTGGCACGGAAAGCTGCGACTGGGCATCGATGCTGGCGCGGATGTATGTCCGCTGGGCCGAAAAGCGCGGCTATACCGTCGAGTTGATGTCCGAGAGCCCGGGCGAGGAAGCGGGCATTCGCTCGGTTGCCTACAAGATCAGCGGGCATAACGCTTATGGCTGGCTCAAATCGGAATCGGGCGTGCATCGGTTGGTGCGGATATCGCCTTATGACAGCTCGGCGCGCAGGCACACATCGTTCAGCTCGGTTTGGGTGTATCCTGTTGTGGATGAGAATATCGAGATTGAAATCAACCCGTCCGATATCCGCATCGACACATATCGATCGTCCGGCGCCGGCGGGCAGCATGTCAACACCACTGACTCGGCCGTGCGGATCACGCATATCCCGACCGGGATTGTCACCACGTCGAGCCAGAAATCACAGCATCAGAACCGTGAAATCGCGATGAATGCCTTGAAATCACGGCTTTATGAGATGGAATTGCGCAAGCGCACCGAAGCCATCGAGGCCGCACATGATGCCAAGGGCGATGCGGGCTGGGGCAATCAGATCCGATCCTATGTTCTGCACCCTTATCAGATGGTCAAGGATTTGCGCACCAATTTCGAGACTTCGGACACTCAGGGTGTGCTGGACGGTGCATTGGACGGGCTGATGGCCGCGACTTTGGCGATGGACGTTGCCGGGAAATCCCGCGCCGAGGCTGCGGCAGGGGATTGATCTGCGGGCTCTAAAGGGCACGTCACGCCAAAATGTCTTGAGATATAGTCGCGGCGGAGTAGAGTTTATGGCAATCAGTCCATGAGGAGGAGATTGCCTAATGTCAGATATGTCAGCTGTATCTTCGTCCGGAACCCTTCCTGCGCATAAGCTGGAAAGGGATGACCTGAAAGTGGCCTTGCGCGCGGGGTTGGAGGATTTCAAGGCCGCGCCCGCCTTCGGTTTGTTCTTCGCGCTTGTCTATGTCCTTGGTGGGCTTGGGTTGTGGTTCGGTCTGGGTGCCGCCGGGCAGCCGGTCTGGTTCATCCCCATTGCGGCCGGGTTTCCACTTTTTGCGCCTTTTGCTGCAATCGGACTTTATGAAGTCAGCCGCCGGCGTGAGGCTGGGGAAGCTCTGGAATGGAGCAAGATCCTTGGCGCCTTGCAGGGCCGGGGGGATGGCCAACTCGCCCTCGTGGCGATCGGCGTCTTGTTGATCTTCGGTTTCTGGATCATTCTCGCCCGCGGTATTTTCGCCATTTTCATGGCGCGCAGCGGGGTAGGGTTTGACAGTCTTGGTCTTCTGGTTAGCCCTGCTGGGATCAGTATGCTGCTGATCGGAACGCTGGTCGGGGCGATCGTGGCACTCGTGCTGTATTCAATTACGGTGATCAGCCTGCCGATGCTGCTTGATCGCGAAGTGGATTTCGTCACTGCCATGATCACCAGCGTGCAGGTGGTGCGGGACAATCCCGAGGTCATGTTGGTCTGGGCTGCGGTGATTGCGGGCCTGCTCGTCGCTGCGATGATCCCGGCTTTTCTTGGGCTGTTTGTCGTCTTGCCAGTTCTGGGCCATACGACCTGGCATCTTTACCGGCGCGCAATGCCAGGCTGAGTCAGGGACGCGCGCGGTTTTGATGTCCGCGCGCGAATTTGCTTGCGCGACAACTCGTCGCACCCTTATCGTTGGTCATCCAGAACCGGAGGCCAACCATGAGCGATCAAACCACGATGCCACCACAACCTGCGGCGTCGACCCTGCCGGAGCCAAGCAAGGTGTCCGTTGAGGATCTGCGCAGAGCGCTTGCCTTGGGGATTGCGGATTTCAAGCGTGCTCCGGTTTTTGGACTGGCTTTTTCACTGGTCTATGTGCTTGGTGGGCTGGTGCTTTATGCCGTCTTCGTCGCCGCCGGGCAAAGCTGGTGGTTTATCCCTGTCGCGGTGGGATTTCCGTTGCTTGCGCCTTTCGCGGCAACGGGCCTTTACGAAGTCAGCCGTCGCCTTGAGCAAGGTGCCCCGCTGAGCTGGAAGGCGGTTGCGGGATGCGTGTTGGCGCAAAAGGATCGGCAAGTACCATCAATGGCGATGGTGATCATGCTCGCCTTCATGTTCTGGGTCTTCGTTGCCCATACAATTTTTGCATTGTTTTTCGGGCTGCGTCCGATTGAAAGCTCGATACTGGCGATGTTGATGACGGGGCCGGGCCTGATGATGCTGCTGGTCGGGGGCATTATTGGTGGCGCGATGGCTGCCGTGTTGTTTGCGCTAACAGTTGTGTCCTTGCCACTTCTGCTTGATCGGGAACTCGACTTCATCACCGCAATGATCACATCGGTCAAAGTTGTCATGGTCAATCCGGTCACGATGCTGGTTTGGGCCATGATCATCGCGCTCTTGCTTTTTGTGGGAATGCTACCGGCTTTCCTCGGCCTACTGATCGCGCTTCCAGTGCTGGGGCATGCGAGTTGGCACCTTTATCGAATGGTGCTGCGCGGCTAGGCGCGCGTGATAAGCAGCTGCGTTGCACAGGACTGCGAATCAGCTGATAGTGAATCAGCGGAATACGGCTTTGCCTTCCAGAACTTTATTTCAAATTGTCCGCAATCTGACGAGAATTGCCGGTTTGTCTTCGGAACGATAACAGTGTGGCGAGTTAACCACGGTAAATCCAGACCTCGCCTTGTTTTTGCCTGAATCCAGCGGCATAAAATCCTAAGGTGATCGAATGCGATATGACGATGGGATCGCACTCTGGCCAGATGCGCCTTTTTTGGCGGTTCAGGTAGGCGGCCAGTTTGCATGACCATCATGTGGAAGGTTTGCGACAATGCCAGAGGTTATTCTGAATGACCTGATTTTCACGCGAGGCGATGGAATCACGTCTGACACACCCATTGGCACATCTTTTGCTTTTGACGACGACCCCGATGTGACGATGCTTCTCGAAGTCCGCAATGGGGTGGCCTTCACGACGCCGGAAGATGCCTTTGGAAATATCGTGCCCTTGGGGGCAACGACCCAGCTGGACGGGCAGACATTCACGCTATCGGGGGTGCATGAATTCTGGGGAACCTACACGAAGATCGATCCCGACACGGGGGAACCCTTCACGCAACAGGGGCAGACTGTCGCGCTCACGCTCACCGGCGATAATGGCGAGACAATCAACCTGCTGTCGCCATCAGATGTATTCAATATCACGGATCCATGGCGCTCGGGCGATATCATCAATATCTCCGTGTTCTCGACGCCGTTCGATGCAGGTCAGATTACCCTGACCCCAGACACTGACGACAACAAGCTGAGCGTCGACAAGGATGTCCAGATCCCCTGCTTTGTGGCGGGAACACTGATCGATACGGCAACTGGTCGCAAACCGGTTGAAGATCTCCGTCCCGGCGATCTGATCCTCACGCGCGACGACGGGTATGTGCCGCTTGTGTGGACGGGACAGCGCGCATTGAATGCAGCAGATGTGCAGGCGCAGCCCGAATTCGGCGCAGTGATCCTGCGCGCGGGCGCCTTGGGCGTGAATCTGCCCGAGCGCGACACGCGTGTGTCACCGTCACACCGGGTCTTGATCTGTGGTGCGCGTGCCGAATTGTTGTTCGGCGAATCCGAAGTGCTTGTTCCAGCGGTCCATCTGGTCGGCCAGCCCGGTATCGAGCGCGAATTCGCACCAGTCACCTATGTGCATATCATGTTCGATTCCCATCAGATCGTTCTGGGCGATGGCATGTGGAGCGAGAGCTTTCAGCCAGCATCCTATTCGCTTGACGGGTTGGGCGCGGCGCAGCGTGACGAAATTCTGGCCTTGTTCCCCGAATTGGCCAAATCGTCCGCGCAGGGAGCCTTCGCTGCAGCGCGGATGACGCTCAAGGCACATGAGGCACGGATGCTGTTCGCCGCCTGATCATTCGCATAGGAAGAGGCTAAACCGCTCTGCGCGTCGGCAGGGCGGTTTTTCTTTGTCGGTCGATTGCATTTCAGTTGGCTTGCGGGGGCTGGACAGTCCGCAATCAGCAGGGCAATCTAAGCGCAAAGAGGGAGTTGTTCATGTCCGAAGTCAAGCGCCGTAGCCTGTTTGTCACCCTTTTCGGGGTTCTCGGTGTCGCATGGTTTGGTTTGCACGCGTTTGAATATGTGCACGCGCGCTATGATGGCTTGAGCACCATGGTGCCGCTGGCCCCGCCGCTCGGCTTGCCGGAGCTGTTCCAGCTTATGCCACACTGGGCGAGTATTGCCTTGACTGTCACCATCTGGCTGGGCCTGCTGGGGTCGTTCCTGCTTTTGCTGGGTGACCGCGCCTCGGTCATTGTTCTGTCGCTCACTGTTGTGACAGCCTTGGTCACGGGCGTTTGGGCAGGGCTGGCCTTTGTGCAAGGGGCAGCCGCCATCGGTAATATCAACCCGGTGTTCTTTGGCCTCGGTCAGGCCGCGGTCACAGTCGGAATCTGGCTATACGCGCGCACGGCCAAACGCTATGGGACGCTCTGAGCGTCAGTCTGGCAGGTTGAACATCTGACAGCATCACAGTTGCGTTGACGATGCTTGTGTCCGTGCGCCGATTGCAGGATGGTGCGCGCGAAAAGCGAGGGAGTGAAGCGATGACTTTGCACGCAAACCTGTCTGCGGCCATTGGGAACACGCCCTTGATACGGCTGAACAAGGCCAGTGAGGCAACGGGCTGCGAGATTTTGGGGAAGGCTGAGTTTCTCAACCCCGGCCAATCCGTCAAGGACCGCGCGGCACTTTTTATCATTCGCGACGCAGTGGCGCGCGGCGCTCTGAAGCCCGGTGGCACGATTGTCGAGGGGACTGCGGGCAATACCGGGATCGGTCTGGCGCTGGTCGGGGCCTCGCTGGGATTTCGGACAGTGATCGTGATTCCCAAGACACAGAGCCAGGAAAAGAAGGACATGCTGCGGCTGGCAGGTGCCGAACTGGTTGAAGTGCCCGCAGCCCCCTACCGCAACCCCAACAATTATGTGCGCTACTCAGGGCGGCTTGCCGCAGAATTGGCGCGCACGGAGCCCAATGGCGCGATCTGGGCCAATCAGTTCGACAATACTGCCAACCGGCAGGCGCATGTGGAGATGACGGCCCCGGAAATCTGGGCGCAGACGGATGGCAAGGTGGATGCTTTCATCTGCGCTGTTGGGTCTGGTGGGACGCTGGCTGGCGTGGCACAGGTTTTGCAGCCCAAAGGGGTGAAAATCGGTCTGGCCGATCCAATGGGTGCGGCTCTCTATAGTTTCTACACCAGCGGTGTTTTCAAATCAGAAGGCGACTCGATCACAGAAGGCATCGGGCAGGGGCGGATTACGGCCAATCTGGAAGGATTTGTGCCGGATTTCTGCGCGCAGATACCCGATAGTGAAGCGCTGCCCATCGTCTTTGATCTGCTTGCGGAAGAGGGGCTGTGCCTTGGGGGGTCTTCTGGGATCAATGTTGCGGGCGCGATCCGCATGGCGCGCGAGATGGGGCCGGGCCATACCATCGTGACCATTCTGTGCGATTACGGAACCCGCTATCAGTCCAAACTGTTCAATCCCGAATTCCTGCATGCCAAAGGGCTGCCGGTCCCCGATTGGCTTGACAGGGCTGGCCGAAACCTGCCGACCGTGTTCGAGGACGTGTAAAAGACCCATGCTGACGCTCCGCCGTATCGCTGTTGCGCTGCTCTGCGCCTGCCTGACCTTGGCTGCTGCGCCTATTCTCGCCCGGAGCACGGAGCAAGCTGCATCGAGCACTGCGCCCGATTATGATGCATGGCGCAGTTTTGCGCAGCAAGCGGAAGCTCAGATCGACAATCGCAACGTCTCGAGCGAGGAGCTGGAGGCACTGCGTGCCGAGCTTGTGGCATTTCGTTCTCGTTTTCTGGCCGCACAGGACGCCAACCACACGCGGATCGCCAGCCTGCGCGACCAGATCGCAGCGCTCGGCCCACCACCGGAAGAGGGGGCGAGCGAAGCGCCCGAGATTTCTGAGCGACGGGCAGAACTGGCCGAGCAACTCACTGCGCTGCAAGCGCCAGGCATTGCCGCGCAGGAAGCCTTTCGGCGCGCAGACGGGCTGATCCGCCAGATCGACACGACGCTGCGAGAACGAGATGCTGAAGCGCTGCTGACACTCTGGCCGTCACCCGTCAATCCCGTCAATTGGGTCGCGGCTGTCGATGCTGTGTGGGGCACCGGGTTCACGTTCGGCACCCAGGTCATGGGCCTGACGGAAGATCCCGCGCGCATGCGCGAATTCCGGTCCAACCTGCCTGTGTCTTTCTTACTGATCCTTGTGTCGGGCTTTGTTCTGATACGCGGGCGGCGATGGATCGAGAAGCTTGTGTCGCAATGGCTGACTGATGGCAGTTCGCGGCACGGCAGGCGTGTTCTTGCGCGCTTGCTATCGCTGACCCAGATCATTCTGCCAGTGATTGCGGTCATGGCGATTGCGACGGCTTTGGAACTGAGCTCGGTTCTGGGCATGAGCAGCGAACAGGTGACCATCGGACTTGTCGCTGCAAGTGCTGCATATTTCACGGCACGTTGGGCCGGGCGCCAGGCGTTCACGATCGAGGACAGCCGGTCGGCGGCGCTGCAATTGCCGGCCGCGCGGCGGCGCGAGGGGCGCTTCTGGGTCAATATGATCGGGGTTTCCGTTGCGATTTCGGTTCTGCTGCGCGAATTCTTTCCGATTGAGGACAACTCGGACGCCGCGAATGCTGTGCTTGCTTTTCCGATCATTGCGCTGATCGGGCTTGTACTGGTGCGTATCGGGATGCTTCTGGGCCATCACAACAAGATCGATGACGAATTGGTCGCGCGTGAAACCCGTTTCATGGACCGGATCATCTACATTCTCGGCAAGGTTTCAATGCTCATCGGGGTCAGCGCGCCGATTCTTGCCGCGATCGGTTATGTGCAGGCCGCAGAGGCGATGCTCTATCCTGCCATCGGCTCGCTGGGCCTCATTGTAGGCCTGTTGTTTTTGATGCAGTTGGACGAGGACATTTATTTCGTCCTCAGCAAGAGCGAAGAAAGCCCCGATACGGCCCTTATTCCGTCCTTGATAAACTTCGCATTGGTGATCCTGTCCATTCCTTTATTCGCGATGATCTGGGGCGTGCGACCGACGGAATTGCTGGAATTCTGGCAGACCTTGCAGGAAGGGTTCCGCATCGGTGAGACGCGGATTTCTCCGACCAATATCCTCAGTTTCGTGATTGTCTTTTCCATTGGTTACTTGGTCACGCGGGTATTGCAGGGGGGGCTGGAAAGCTCGGTGCTGCCGAAGACCCGGATCGATAAGGGCGGTCAGAAGGCGATTATCTCGGGCGTTGGTTATGTCGGTATTTTCGCGGCCGCACTGATTGCGATTTCGACGGCCGGGATTGACCTGTCCGGTCTTGCCATCGTCGCAGGGGCGCTGTCGGTCGGTATCGGCTTCGGCCTGCAGAATATCGTATCGAATTTCATCTCCGGCCTGATCCTGCTGATCGAGCGCCCGGTGGCAGAAGGCGACTGGATCGAGGTCGGAGGAACGATGGGCACTGTGCGCTCGATATCGGTGCGCTCGACGGTGATCGAAACCTTTGACCGCACGGATGTGATCGTGCCCAATGCCGATCTGATCCAGGGCACCGTGATTAACTGGACGCGCTACAATTCACTTGGGCGGATCACCATCCCGGTCGGGGTTGCCTATGGTTCTGACACGCGCAAAGTGGCGCGTATCCTGAAGGAAATCGGCGAGAATGAACCGCTGGCGCTGATCGATCCGGCCCCGCAGGTGCATTTCATGGAATTCGGGGCGGATTCGCTGGATTTCGAGCTTCGTCTGGTGCTGAGCGACGTGAATTTCGGCGTGGCGGTGCGCACGGAGCTGCGCCATCAGATTGTGGAGCGTTTCAAGGAGGAGGGGATCGAGATACCCTTCGCTCAGCGCGATGTTTGGCTGCGCAATCCAGAAGTGTTGCGCGGCGAAGCTGTTCAGCCGGAGCCTGAACCTGAACGCGATCCGCGCGACGCCAAGGCCCGCACTGAGATGGTGCGCGACGATATCGTTGACGCGAGCCCGGAAAGTGGCGACTCGGATAGCGGGCGGTAGCAGATGCGCGGCTAGGAGGCAGCTGCGCGCACTATGCTGAATTGCTGGCCCAAGCCTTCGACAGCCAGCGCCACTCGGTCGCCCGGCTGCAGGAATTGAGGTGGCGTCATCCCGGCCCCAACGCCCGAAGGCGTGCCGGTCGCGATCACGTCGCCTGCGCGCAGCTCCATGAATTGCGACATATATGCGATGATCTGAGCGACCGAAAAAATCATGTCGCCTGTGGTTGACGCCTGGCGCGACACGTCGTTGACGCGCAAGGACAGCTGCAGCGCCTGGGGATCGGGCACATCATCGGTCGTGACCAGCCATGGACCGATCTTGCCGAAACCGGGTGCGGATTTGCCCTTGATCCATTGCCCGCCGCGCTCTTTCTGGAAGTCACGCTCTGACAGGTCATTGATCGCGACATAGCCCGCGACATGGCTCAGCGCCTCCGCTTCCGAGACATGCAGCGTGCGTTTGCCAATCACAACGCCGAGTTCGACCTCCCAATCGGTTTTTTGCGACCCGCGCGGGATGATGATGTCATCCTCCGGCCCGGCGAGCGAAGTTGTCGCCTTTGAGAACACAAGCGGCTCGGTCGGTGGCGTCGCCCCGGTCTCGGCCGCATGGAGCGCATAGTTCAGCCCGATGCAGTAGAAATCTGGCACCCATGCAAGCGGCGCGCCAATGCGCTGGGGCTCTTCGACCACCGGCGCATCGTCCAGGGCCAAGGCGCGCAGCGCTTCAAGCGCCTTGCATGACACGGTTTCGCCCGCGAAATCCGCTGCCATGGCACTGAGATCGCGCAATCTGCCCTGATCGTCGAGATAGCCTGGCTTTTCATGACCCGCAGCGCCAAAGCGGAGAAGTTTCATGCAACAGTCCTTTCTAAGGCGAGTTCAGCCCTTGGCGATGGTCTCAAGCCGGTCGCGCGACAGCCCACCTGGCACGATGGTGATCGGGATCGCCAGAGTGCCGGAATTGCGTGCAAGTTGCGATACAAGCGGACCGGGCGAATTGCCCTCATTGCCCGCGCCGAGCACCAGGAAGCCGATATCGGGGTCGTCATTGATCTGTGCGAGGATTTCATCGAGCGGCTCGCCCTCGCGGATAACCAGTTCGGGATTAACGCCCTGACGGTCGCGCATCCATTTGGCGAAGACCTCGAAATGCGCCTCGATCCGCTCGCGCGCTTCGCTGCGCATCAGGTCCGCGATCCCGGCCCAGCCCTGAAACTCCTCGGGCGAGATGATGGACAGGATCTGCACTTCGCTGCCTGTGCGCGCAGCACGCATTGCGGCGAAGCGCATCGCATTCAGGCATTCGCGCGTGTCATCAAGGATCACCAGAAATTTCCGCATCACTTCCCCCGCCCGCGATGTCTGCATATTGGCGCAAGCGCTGACATGTGTAAACAGGCTCAGCCCCAGCTGACATCGCCCAGAAAAATGTATCCTGCGCCATAGATTGTCTTGATCAGCCGCGGGTTTCGTGGGTCTTCCTTCAGCTTGGTGCGCAGCCGCGAAATACGCACATCCATCGCCCGGTCAAAGCTCTCGCCCGCAGCCCCGCCAAGCGCATCGAGCATCTGCGCGCGCGAGATCAGTCGTTTGGGGCTGTCGAGAAACAACCGCAGGACTTCGCCTTCAGCATGGCTGAAACTGGTTTCCGTGTCAGATGCGTCGATCAGCATGTAGCGGTCGAAATCGGCAACCCAGCCGTTAAAACGCGCGCGGCCCGGTCGTGTCTCTTGTGGCGTACTGGATTTGCGCAGCCGGGCACGGATGCGGGCGACGACCTCGGCCGGATCGAAGGGTTTGATGATATAATCATCCGCGCCCAATTCCAGACCCGTGACGCGATCCTGCACTTGCGCGCGGCCCGAGATAATGATGATCGCGGCCCCTGATTCCAGCGCCAACCGATGCACGAGCGCCAGCCCGTCGCGATCCGGCAATCCAAGATCGACCAGACAGACATCTGGTGTGGTGCGGCGCAATGCGGCTTCGAATTCGGTCGCCCGCGCATAGGCCGAGGTCTGAAATCCGGCCTCTTCAAGGGCTGCGGTCAGAACCTGACGGATCTCGGGCTCGTCATCGAGAATGGCGATATGGGCAGGGCTCATGCAGCATGCTCCAGGGCTAGGCGCAAATCGGCCAGAGTGAAGGGTTTGGAAAGAACGGGGAATTCGGTGCGGGCCTTGCGATGCAGCGGGTCAGACGGGGGCAGGGCGGTCATCAGATGCAACCGCGTCATCCCCCGCGCGCGGCAAGCGCGCAGCAGATCGAGGCCGGACCCGTCGCCTGCAAGGTTGATATCCGACAGGACCAGCGACAGGCCCGCAAGATCGAGCAACGAGAGCGCTTCGTCATGGCTGGCCGCTTCGATCACGGAATGTCCCAACTCACAGAGCATATCGCGCACGTTTTCGCGGATCGTATCCGTGTCTTCGACCAGCAGCACCAGCGCAGGCTCTGTTCCGGGCGTGGTGTCGACATGGCGGAAGGGCAGGCGCAAGGTCACCTCGGCCCCGCCGCTGGCACGATTGGCCAGCCGCACCCGTCCGCCCGAGAGGGTGATCTGATCATAGACCATCGCCAGCCCCAGCCCGGACCCGGCAGCGCCTTTGGTGGTGAAAAACGGGTTCAGCGCTTTCTCCAGCGCTTCGGGGCTGAAACCGGTCCCGGTATCACTGACAATCAGGTCAAGCCATGTGTCACCATAGACTTGCGCTCGCAATGTGATCGTGCCGCCAGTATCGGCCAGCGCGTCGCGCGCATTCAGGATCAGGTTCAGAAGACTGTCCTGCAAAATGCCTTGATCGAGAGCAAGAAGCGGTAGCGCCTCGGGCAAGTCGATCAGAAGCGCGACATTCTCGGGCAGGGTCGGTCGCGCCATCTGTTGCAGATCGCGCAAAAGCGCCTGCAGGTCCGTCGGTTGTGGCCGCAATGCGCGCGTGCCCGAAATCGCGGCGATCCTTTCCAAGAGCACGCCCCCGCGCCGTGCGGCGGCGATGGTGGATTGCACGCTTTGAGCGACGTCTTCGGGCAGATCGCCGCGTCGGGCAAGCTGACCTTGAAGACCAAGGATGATGGTCAGCAGATTACCGAAATCATGCGCCAGCCCTGAGGAAAGCTGGGCGGCGAGTTCGCGTTTGCGCGTCTGCGCAAGTGCGGCGCGGGCCTGAGCTTCCTCGGTTACATCCATCGACATGACATAGATGCCGTTGATCGGTCCGTCATCCATCCGGTCGGGGGTCAGCGCCAGCCGGATGCGCCGCCCACTGTCTTCATGGGTGAATTCATGCACCGAAGCCTGACCTGCAAGCGCGTTTTCCAGCCATGGCCGGATCGTTGGAAAAACCGTTCCAAGCGCGTCGCGCGCAGGCAGCCCCACGATATTCCGCGGCCGACCGGGAAAAACCGACGAGAGCCGCCGGTTTGAAAAAGTATAGCGCAGCTCGCAGTCCAGCCGTGCGATATGCGCAGGCATCATCTCGGTCGTCAGGCGGGTGCGGGCTTCCATCTCGGTCAGTTCGCGCTTGGCCTCTTCCAGCGCAGCATTTGAGGCCGCCAATTCGCGATTGGTTTGGGCAAGACGCTCTGCATGGGCAATCAGCGCGCCGGAAAGTTCTTCGGAATGGGCCTGCAAAAGCCGCTCTTGCAGCTTCACTTCGGTGATGTCGGTATAGACCGTCACCCAGCCCCCCTGCGGCAGTGGCGCGCCCTCGACGCTGATCCAGCGGCCGTTCGCGCGCTCGCGCTCCATGTAATGCGGAACGAAGGCGCGGGCGGCTTCGACACGAATGCGCACGGCGTCCTCGATATCCTCGACCGCGCCATATTCGCCGCGTGTCACCAGATAGCGAATCGTGTCCTCGAACTCCGCGCCGGGTTGAACCAGCCAGTCGGGCAGGTCGAACATGGTCTGATAGCGCCGATTGCTGACAGACAGGCGCAGATCGCGGTCAAAGATCGACAGCGCCTGCTGAATCATGTTCAACCCGGCGCTCATCAGCTTGATATGCGTATCATCCGGCGAGGGCATCGCGCGCTCCTGTAAGATTGATCACGATGCTAGCGGGATGTGCGCCGTGCGGGAAGAGCGGAAAATCCCCGGTTACAATTCGCAAGAATTGCGTAAACTTGACGCAAGAATCGCGCTGCCTACTGCGCGAAAGGGAGGTCTGGCTGCGCGCGGGGAGGTGCGCCGCCAATCATCAGAACATGAGGGAGGAGCCCCGTGACAGCCACGGTTGATGCCGACGCCGCATTGGCAGAGTTGCGTTCCGTTCCTGCGCTGCTGGCGCGTAACGCCAAGCGCTTTGGAATGCAGACGGCTTATCGCGAAAAGGAATTCGGTATCTGGCAAAGCTGGACCTGGGCCGAGACGCAGGCCGAGGTTCGCGCCATGGCGCTGGGGTTTCTGGTCCTTGGTATGCGCGAAGGCGATTTTGTTGCCATCATCGGTCGCAATCGACCGGCGCTCTACTGGGCGATGGTTGCGGCGCAATCGGTGGGCGCGATCCCTGTGCCGCTCTACCAGGACGCAGTGGCCGAAGAGATGGCCTATGTGCTCGAGCATTGCGGCGCGCGTTTTGTCGTCTGCGGTGATCAGGAACAGGTCGACAAGGTGCTCGAAGTGCAGGAAACCGTGACCTGTATCGAGGAGATCGCCTATCTCGACAAGCGCGGCATGCGCAAATACGACCACAGCCATATGAACTGGCTTGAGGACGTCATGCGCGAAGGGCGTGCGGCGGAAACGCGACTGGGCGCGGAGCTGGACCAGCGCATGGCGCGGCTCACGCTCGATCATACCTGTGTCATGCTCTACACCTCGGGCACGACCGGTAAACCCAAGGGGGTGGTGCTGAGCAATCGCAACATCATCGTGACCTCGAAGAATTCCTCCGAATTCGACAATCTGCGACCTGGTGATGAAATTCTGGCATATCTGCCAATGGCCTGGGTCGGGGACTTCATCTTCGCCATCGGGCAGGCCTATTGGACGGGGTTTTGTGTGAATTGCCCGGAATCGGCCCAGACCATGCTGACGGATCTGCGCGAAATCGGGCCGACCTATTACTTCGCGCCGCCCCGGATCTTCGAGACAATGTTGACCACGGTCATGATCCGAATGGAGGATGCCTCGCCGCTCAAGCGCAAGTTGTTCCATCATTTCATGGGCTTCGCGCGCGACGTGGGGCCGAAGCTTCTGGACGGCAAGCCTGTGAGCGTGGGTGCGCGGCTAAAATACGGCCTAGGCAATCTGCTGGTTTACGGCCCGTTGAAAGACACGCTCGGGCTGCGCCGGATCCGAGTCGCCTATACGGCGGGCGAGGCGATCGGGCCGGAGATCTTTGATTTTTACCGCTCGCTCGGGATCAACCTCAAGCAGCTCTATGGCCAGACAGAAGCAGGTGTGTTCATCACGCAGCAACCCGATGGCGAAGTGCGCTCGGATACGGTCGGCGTGCCCTCGCCGGGGGTTGAAGTGCGGATCGCCGAGAGCGGAGAAGTGTTCTACCGTTCGCCCGGCACATTTGTTGAATATTACAAGAATGCTGAGAGCACCGCCTCAACCAAGGATGCCGAAGGCTGGGTGGCCACGGGCGATGCAGGCTTCTTCGAGGAAGCGACCGGCCATCTGCGCATCATCGACCGCGCCAAGGATGTCGGCAAAATGGCCGATGGTTGCATGTTCGCGCCCAAATATGTCGAAAACAAGCTGAAATTCTTTCCCAATATCCTGGAAGCGGTGGTCTTTGGCAACAATCGCGAACGCTGCGTGGCCTTCATCAATATCGACCTTGGTGCCGTCGGCTCCTGGGCCGAGCGTAACAATATCGCCTATTCCAGCTATCAGGAGTTGGCGGGCCTGAAGCCGGTGCTCGACACGATCCAGTCTCATGTCGAACAGGTCAATGAGAGTGTCGCGCAGGATACGATGTTGTCGGGCTGTCAGATTCACCGTTTTCTGGTGCTGCACAAGGAATTGGACGCTGATGATGGCGAGATGACCCGCACTCGCAAAGTCCGGCGCCGTATCGTCGAGGAGAAATATGCCGATCTGATCGACGCGCTCTATGGCGGCAAGGATCAGATCTATACCGAGACCGAAGTGACCTATGAGGACGGGCGCAAGGGCAAGTTGAAGGCCACGCTTGAAATCCGCGATGCGCGTGTCTTCGGCGCGCAGACCATGATGGCCGCGCAATGAAACATTGGCGGGGCAGCGACTTGGCGGGAGCGGGTTGCGAAACCCCTGAGGCGCAGCCATTCTTCGCGTCACTGCCTGATCTGGGCAGCGTTGACGCAAGCACAGGATGCCCGATGGAACACGCCCGCACTTCCGATCTGATTTGCCCCGATTGCCACATGTCGCTCGACAGCCCGGAGCGCTGCGCAGCTTGCGGTCTGGAGTTCCCGCTGCACGGGACAATCCGCAAACTCATGGCGCAGCGTCCGCGTGATGTGACGCTCACCTATCGCCCGGCAGACCCGATCCTGCCGTCTGAGGATGTGATGCGCTTTCCGGCGCGCTCCGGCCAACAACGCAGCGATGTCTATCACCTCGATCTGGCCCATGCCGAGATTCTGATGGCCTTGCCCAAGGGCAGCCGGATTCTGGAAGTCGGCTGTGGCGGTGGACAGATGCGTGCCTGGGCACAGTCGCAAGGGCTGGAATATATCGGGGTCGATGTGGCCAGTGACCGCGTGCATGACTGGCTGCGCGAACATGGCGGGCCTGACGTCTATGCCGATGCCCACGCGCTGCCCTTCGCAGACGCCCAATTCGATGCGGTCTATGCCGCCGCGGTCTGGGAACATCTGGCCGTGCCGGCACTTGCAACACAGGAAGCGCTGCGCGTGCTGAAACCGGGTGGCGTGATGCTGGGGTCCATGTCGTTTCTGGAGCCGTGGCATGATGCCAGCCAGATCCATATGACACCGGCCGGAATTGATCGGATGCTGCGGCTTGCAGGATTTTCGCCGCGTCTCATCTGGCCGGAGATACGCTGGTCGGGGTTCCGCGCAATCATGGAGATGGGCAACAAGGCGACACGCGCATTGCGCGCGCTGAGCTGGCTGGCCTATGGGGCCTATCTCGCGCCGAAAGTGGCCCAACATCTGCTGCGCGCGCGCCGCTGGCCGCGCTGGGATGATCTTTATCATCCCGTCGCCACTATCGCGGGGGCCATCGCCTGGATTGCCGACAAACCTGGCCCTGCCACTGCCGTGCCCCTTCAGGGAGGAGAATGACGCGATGCTCGACACACAGGCTGCATCCGGACAGGATGGATATATCACGCCGGACGGTCGAAAGATCGGCGGGGTGGCGATGGAGATGCGCAACATCACCCTGCGCTTTGGTGGTGTGGTGGCGATCAAGGATATCAGCTTCGACATCCGCTGGGGTGAGATCCGCGCGATCATCGGACCGAACGGGGCAGGCAAGTCCTCGATGCTCAATGTGATTTCCGGGTTTTATCACCCGCAGGAAGGCGAGGTCATCTACAAGGGATACCGTCGCCCGAAGATGCGCCCCTATCAGGTTGCGCGGATGGGGATCGCCCGGACCTTTCAGAATATCGCGCTGTTTGAAGGCATGTCGGTGCTCGACAATATCATGACCGGCCGGCTGCACCACATGCAGGCCAATCTGTTTCAGCAGGCGCTGTGGTGGGGCAAGGCGAGCCGCGAAGAAGACGAGAATCGCGCGCAAGTCGAAAAGATCATCGACTTTCTGGAGATCCAGCATATCCGCAAGACGCCGGTGGCGCGTCTGCCCTACGGGCTCAAGAAGCGCGTGGAACTTGCCCGCGCGCTGGCGGCTGAGCCGTCGATCCTGCTGCTCGACGAGCCGATGGCGGGCATGAATGTCGAGGAGAAAGAGGACATGTGCCGCTTCATCCTTGATGTGAATGATGAATTCGGCACCACCACTGTGCTGATCGAGCACGATATGGGCGTGGTCATGGATCTGTCGGACCGTGTGGTGGTGATGGATTACGGCAAGAAGATTGGCGACGGCACGCCCGATGAAGTTCGCAACGATGAAGAGGTCATCAAGGCCTATCTGGGGGTGGCCCATGAGTGATGTGATCGACAGACAGGGGGTGCGGCATGCCTGATACGCTGCTTTTTGCGATGGAGGCCACGCTGAATGGCCTGACGGCGGGCGTGATGTATGCGCTGGTGGCGCTCGGTTTCGTGCTGATCTTCAAGGCCAGCGGCATCTTCAACTTCGCCCAAGGGGTCATGGCGCTGTTTGCCGCGCTGACGCTGGTGGGGCTGCAATCGGGCCAGATCCCCTTCGCGCATCTGATCAATGCCATTTTCGGCACGCGCGTCCACCATTTCGGCTGGAACATGCCGACTTTTCTGGCGATTCCGGCGACCGTGCTGGTGATGATCGGGCTTGCGGTTCTGGTCGAGCGGTTCATCCTCAAGCATCTGGTCAATCAGGAACCCATCATCCTGTTCATGGCGACCATTGGTCTGGCCTATTTCCTCGAAGGGGTTGGCGACATCATGTGGGGCGCTGAAGTCAAGGCGCTGGATGTCGGTCTTCCCAAAGGCATGTCCGACACCGTGGATACGCTGACCTATAACTGGTTCGGCTATGGGTTCTATATCGACCGGTTGGAACTCTGGGCGGCAGGAATCGCTGCAATTCTCGTGGCTTCGCTGACGATCTTCTCGCAATACACGAAGCAGGGCCGGGCTTTGCGCGCAGTTGCCGATGACCATCAGGCAGCGCTCTCTGTGGGCATCTCGCTGCGCTTCATCTGGGTGCTGACCTGGTCCATCGCAGGCATCGTGGCGCTGGTCGCGGGCATCATGTGGGGGTCCAAGTCGGGCGTGCAATTCTCGCTCTCACTGATTGCGCTGAAAGCGCTGCCGGTGCTGATCCTGGGGGGCTTCACCTCGATTCCGGGCGCGATCGTCGGGGGGCTGATCATCGGTGTGGGCGAGAAACTCTTCGACTTCTTCATGAGCCCGATCATTGGGGGCGCCACTGAGAACTGGTTTGCCTACATGCTGGCGCTCGTCTTCCTGCTGTTCCGACCGCAAGGGTTGTTCGGCGAACGTATCATCGAGAGGGTATAGAGACGATGCTGTATCGTGAAGCAGGCGATTTCAAGACAAGCTATGTCGCCGACAGCCAGACCTTTCCGATCAGATTCGACCGGTATGGCTACTATTTTCTGCTAGGCTTTGCCTTTCTGGTGATGCCGTTGGTGATCAATGATTACTGGGCCAATGCGATTGTGGTGCCGTTTCTGATCTACACGATAGCCGCGCTGGGGTTGAATATCCTGATTGGCTATTGTGGGCAGCTGTCTCTGGGAACAGGGGCCTTCATGGCCGTGGGGGCTTACGGCTGCTACAAATTGATGACGGCTTTCCCCGAGTTGAACATCATCATCGTGATCGTGTTCGCCGGCTTCATTACGGCGTCGGTAGGGGTTCTGTTCGGCCTGCCAAGTTTGCGCATCAAAGGCTTCTATCTGGCTGTTGCAACCTTGGCCGCGCAGTTCTTTCTGATCTGGCTGTTCACCCGGACAGCCTGGTTCTACAACTATTCGCCCACGGGCATGATCTCGGCGCCCACGCGCGAAGTCTTCGGCTTTCCCGTTACCGGTCCGCGCGCATCGGCCGTTTCGATGTATATGATCTGTCTCTGCTTTCTGGTTGTTTGCGCCTGGCTTGCGCGCAACCTGACGCGCGGTTCCTTGGGGCGGCAATGGATGGCGATCCGCGATATGGATATCGCCGCCGAGATCATCGGAGTGAACCCGCTGATGGCCAAGCTCACGGCCTTCGCTGTCTCGAGCTTCTTCATCGGCATCGCGGGTGCATTGCTGTTCGCGGTCTATCTCGGCGCTGCTGAAGCGGGCGAGGCCTTCGGCATCGACAAGTCCTTCCTTGTTCTTTTCATGGTCATCATCGGTGGTCTTGGGTCGATCTTCGGGGCTTTCGCGGGCGCATTTTTCCTGATTGTAGGGCCGGTGCTGCTGAAGCTCTTGCTGGTCAATGGTTTGGGCTGGCCCACCGATCTGGCGGCACATCTGGAGATCATGATCATCGGCGCGCTGATCCTTGTCTTCCTGATCCTTGAGCCGCATGGCATCGCCGCGCTGTGGCGCACGATCAAGGAAAAACTGCGACTTTGGCCCTTCCCCTACTAAGGGGCAGGTGCCTCGAGAACTGTCATCCATATGGGAGGAGAACCAAGATGAAGATGACCCGACTGGCCGCGACACTTGCGGCAACCATGCTCGCAGCGGCCCCGATGCTGGCCGATACGCTGCACTTCCCGAACCTCAGCTACCGCACCGGTCCTTTCGCCGCCGGAGGGATTGCCTTTGCCGATGGCTATGCCGATTACTTCACACTGATCAACGAGCGTGATGGCGGTATCGGGGGCGTGCCGATCCGCTACAGCGAATGCGAGACGGCCTATAACACGGAGCGCGGGGTCGAATGTTACCAGTCGATCCGCAATGACAGCCCACTGGTGCTGCAACCGCTCTCGACCGGAATCACCTATCAGCTGATCCCGCGGACGATGGAAGACGGGATCCCGATGCATACGATGGGTTACGGGCGCACGTCTGCGGTAAATGGCGAAGTGTTCAACTGGACCTTCAACTATCCGGCCAATTACTGGGACGGGGCGAGCGTGATCGTCAACTATCTGCTCAGCGAGAATGACAATTCGCTGGAGGGCAAGAAGATCGTCTTGCTCTATCACAACTCAGCCTATGGTCGTGAACCGATCGCGACACTGAACACGCTCTCGGAGCGCTATGGCTTTCAGCTCGTGACCATTGGTGTGGACAGCCCCGGGCAGGAACAGGGCAGCCAATGGCTTCAGATCCGTCGTGAGCGACCGGATTATGTTGTCATGTGGGGCTGGGGTGTCATGAATCCGACAGCGATCCGTGAAGCCGCGAATATCCGCTTCCCAATGGAAAATTTCATCGGTGTCTGGTGGTCGGGATCACAGCAGGATGTCGTTCCGGTCGGCGCTGCCGCACATGGTTACAAGGCACTCGCGATGCATGGGACCGGCACGGATTACCCAATCTATGACGACTTGCGCCGCTATGTGATCGAGCCGGGCAAGTTTGCCGGGACTGGCGATGAGGTCGGTTCAGTGCTTTATTCACGCGGGCTTTACGCGGCCATGCTGGCGGTGGAAGCTGCCAAGAAGGCGCAGGAAATCCACGGTGTCGCGGTGATCACACCTGCGATGATGCGTGATGGCATGGCCAATCTGGAGATCACCGAAGAGCTTATGACAGAGCTCGGCCTGCCGAATTTCGGTCCGGCCTTCTCGGTGTCCTGCCAGAACCACGGGGGATCGGGTGCGGCAATGATCCAGCAATGGGACGCGAATGCAGGGGAATGGAATCTGATCACCGACTGGATCTATCCCGATCGCGAATTGATCATGCAAATGGCGTTGGAGGACAGTCTGGCCTTCGCGGCAGAGAACAACATGACCCCTGCCTGCATGAACTGATATCCCGGCGGTCCCGGAACGCGTCCGGGGCCGTCACCTTTTTGGCCTGACAGCGAAAGTCTGATCCGATGTTAGATACCAGCCCGACCGAGACCACGCTTCTTGAGGTCAACAATATCGAAGTGCTCTACAATCACGTCATTCTGGCACTGAAAGGGGTCAGTCTGAGCGTGCCGAAAGGCGGCATCACGGCCATTCTCGGGGGCAATGGTGCCGGAAAATCGACGACGCTGAAGGCGATTTCGAACCTGATCCATTCCGAGCGCGGCGAAGTTACCAAGGGCACGATCCTCTATGAAGGCCGTAATGTGGTGGGGCTCGATCCTGCCGATCTGGTCAAGGCGGGTGTCGTGCAGGTCATGGAAGGGCGGCACTGTTTCGAACATCTGACCGTTGAGGAGAACCTGCTGACCGGTGCCTATACTCGCACTGACGGGCGCGCGGCGGTCGCGGCCGAGCTGGAGCTGGTCTATGAATATTTCCCGCGCCTGAAGGAGCGTCGCCGCAGCCAGGCGGGCTATACCTCGGGCGGAGAGCAGCAGATGACCGCAATTGGCCGGGCGCTGATGTCGCGCCCGAAGATGATCCTGCTCGACGAGCCTTCGATGGGTCTGGCGCCGCAACTCGTTGAGCAGATTTTCGAAATTGTCGCGCGCCTGAACCGCGAGCAGGGCGTGACCTTTCTGTTGGCCGAACAGAATACCAATGTCGCACTTCGTTACGCCCATACCGGCTTCATCATGGAGAACGGGCGCATCGTGATGGAAG
>SKIM01000155.1 GCA_007116445.1 Natronohydrobacter sp. | reverse complement strand
TGCGGCGCGCGAAAGCGCCGCAGCGGCGCGCGCGCGGATCACCGAAGACATGGATTGCACCCCCGAGGCGCTGCTGGCGCAGCTGGACGCCGACCCGGACAGCATGCCGGATGCGCGTATGATGGAAGAGGAATTGACCCGCCTGCGCCGCGCGCGCGACGCACTCGGCGCGGTCAACCTGCGCGCCGAGGAAGATGCGCGCGAGGTGCAGACCGAGCATGATCTGCTGGTGCAGGAAAAGGCCGATCTGGAAGCCGCGATTACCAAGCTGCGCTCGGGCATCAGCGCGCTCAACCGCGAGGGGCGCGAGCGGCTTCTGATCGCCTTTGAGAAGGTCAATGGCAGCTTCACGACGCTTTTCACGCATCTTTTCACCGGCGGCGAGGCGCGGCTGGTGCTCGTCGAAAGCGACGATCCGCTTGATGCCGGGCTCGAGATCATGTGCCAGCCGCCGGGCAAGAAGCTCTCGACGCTCTCGCTTCTGTCGGGCGGCGAGCAGACCCTGACCGCGCTTGCGCTGATCTTCGCGGTGTTTCTGGCAAACCCTGCCCCGATCTGCGTGCTCGATGAGGTTGACGCCCCGCTTGACGATGCCAATGTCGCGCGGTTCTGCGATCTGCTGGACGAGATGACCCGCCGCGCCGACACGCGCTACCTGATCATCACCCATAACGCGCTGACCATGGCGCGGATGGACCGGCTTTTCGGCGTGACCATGGCCGAGCGCGGGGTCAGCCAGCTGGTCAGTGTGGATCTGAAAGCGGCTGAGACGCTGGTGGCCTGACGCAAAGCGCAGGGGCAGGCGCGCCTTGCGTCGATGAATTGCCCAAGTGAAACAGTCCTCGGCTTCGCTATGCTCCAGCCCGCCCAACGGTATGCTGGCAGGCTTCGGGATCACCACAACCCCGGCCCTGGGCGGTGGGGCTGTTTTCCGCGCTTGTGCATCTGCCAGTGCGTGAGCGCGCGCTGAACCTGCGACCTGCGTGACGCGCTCGCCGGATTGGGGTATGTCTGGCAAGGGCATTCAGACGTCGGCGGCATGGCGGCCCGCCCAGTGCCCGGTCGCAAGGCAGGCCGTCAGCAGATAGCCGCCGGTTGGCGCTTCCCAGTCGAGCATCTCGCCTGCAGCGAAGACACCGGGCCAATCCTGCAGCATCAACCCGTCGGTCAGGGCAGCGCGGGGGATGCCGCCTGCGGTCGAGATCGCTTCATCCATCGGGCGCGGGCCAAGCAACGCGACAGGCAGCGCTTTGAGCAGATGCGCCAGAGCGCCCGGTTCCGCGGGCAAGGGCCGCGCGCATTCCATGACAAGGGCCAGCCGCGCGCCGTCAAGCCGCAGCGCACGGCGCAGGCGGTTGGCCGCGGATTGCTTGCGCGGCTGGCGCGCAAGGCGGGCCGCGATCACAGTCGGATCAAGATCGGAGAAGAGGTCAAGCGTCAGGGGTGCGCCCTCACGCAAGGCGCGCGACAGGGCATAAATGCCGCCCCCCTCCACGCCCCGCGCGGAGATCACGAATTCCGCGCGGATCTGCGTTTCTCCGGCGATCAGCCGCGCGCCCTTGATCGGCTGGCCGAAATGCGGGCGCATATGGTCGGACCACGCGACCATGAAACCCATATTCGCAGGCTGAAAGGGCGCAAGGGCAATGCCGCGCCGGGCCAGATGCGCGGCCCAGATGCCATCTGACCCCAGTCGCGCCCAACTTGCGCCGCCCAGCGCCAGCACAGTGACGCGGGGGGTGAGTGACCGGGGCCCATGGGGCGTCGCGAAATCGAACGCGCCGCCCTGCCACTGCCAGCCGCGGCGCAGCGCGACGCCTAGCCCCTCAAGCCGCCCGAGCCAGGCGCGCAAAAGCGGCGAGGCTTTCATGACCTTGGGAAAGACCCGGCCCGAGGAGCCGGTGAACAGCTCTTGCCCGAGGCTGCTCGCCCAGTCGCGGATCTGCGCGGGCCCGAAGCTGTGCAGCATGGGCGCGAGCCAGTCGGCGGCTTCGGCATATTGCGCGATCTGGGCCTCAAGCGGGGCGGCATTCATCAGGTTCAGCCCGGATTTGCCCGCCATCAGGAATTTGCGCGCAGGCGAGGGTTTCGCTTCGCAGATCACGACGCGCCGACCCGCACGCGCCAGCACGTCCGCAGCCATCAGCCCTGCCGGGCCTGCGCCGATCACCAGCGCATCGATCTGTTCGGGACTGTCCATTCGCTGCCCTTAACACAGTTTTGAGATATCGCCGTTATTGTGAAACAACCCGACAGGTTCCATATTGAAGGTGGGCAGAACGCGAAAACCAACGCAATGACAGGCATGATCGTCAGTTCCTACAATATTCACAAGGCCGTCGGAACCGATATGCGGCGTGATCCTGCGCGGACAGTCAGGGTCATTCACGAATTGGGCGCTGATATCGTGGCGCTACAGGAAGTTGACCGCCGTTTCGGCGACCGCAAGGGGGTGCTCGACCCGGATATGCTGCGCCACGAGACCGGGCTTACGCCAGTGGCCCTGACTGACAGGCTTGGGGCGCGGGCGCATGGGTGGCATGGCAACCTTCTGCTCTTGCGCAATGCCGAAGTGGAAGAAGCGCGCGCCGTGACCCTGCCGGGGCTGGAGCCGCGCGGCGCGATCGTCGCGGATATCCGCATCGCCGGCCAGCCTCTGCGCATCATCGCAGCACATCTGGGGCTATTGCATCAGTCGCGGCTGCAACAGGCCCGCTTTCTGACGCAGGAAATCGAAGCAGGGGATGGCCGCCCCACATTGGTCATGGGCGATTTCAACGAATGGCGGCTGGGTGCGGGTTGTTCGCTGATGCCGATCAGGCGGGGTCTGCGCGCGGTCAAGCGCTCTGCCCAGACCATCGCGAGCTTCCCCGCGCAGATGCCGGTCTTGCCGCTCGACCGGATTATCGGCTGCAAACGCGCCGAAGTCATCGATCTGCGCGCCCATGACACCCCTCTTGCGCGCAAGGCCTCGGATCATCTGCCCATCCGCGCGGCGCTGAACTTGCCCCTTGCCCAAAGCGCGGTTATGTGACCCGCTGATCCCTAGCGCGCGAGAGGTCCACATGGCCGAGCCAAAGAAGCTGTTCATCAAGACCTATGGCTGCCAGATGAATGTCTATGACAGCGAACGCATGGCCGAGGCTTTGGGCGCGTCGGGCTATGTGACGACGCAGGCGATGGACGACGCCGACATGATCCTGCTCAACACCTGCCATATCCGCGAAAAGGCCGCTGAAAAGGTCTATTCCGAGCTTGGCCGCCTGAAGCCGCTGAAAACCGCCAATCCCGACCTGAAGATCGGCGTGGCAGGCTGCGTCGCACAAGCCGAGGGCGCGGAGATCATGCGCCGCCAGCCGCTGGTCGATCTGGTCGTGGGGCCGCAGACCTATCACCGCCTGCCCGCGATGGAAGCGGCCGTGCGCGCGGGCGGACAGGCGATCGACACGGATTTTCCCGAAGAAGACAAATTCGACCACCTGCCCCGCGGCCCGCGCGCCAAACGTGCGCCGACGGCGTTTCTGACGGTGCAGGAAGGCTGCGACAAGTTCTGCGCCTTCTGCGTGGTGCCTTACACGCGCGGGGCGGAAGTCTCGCGCCCCGCGGCGCGGGTTCTGGCGGAAGCGGAGGATCTGGTCGCGCGCGGGGTGCGCGAGATCACGCTGCTGGGGCAGAATGTGAACGCCTATCACGGCGCCGGGCCGGGGGGCACATGGGGCCTCGCCCGGCTGATCCGGGAGCTTGCGAAGATCGACGGGCTCGCGCGTATCCGCTTCACGACCTCGCACCCCAATGACATGGAAGACGATCTGATCGCCGCGCATGGCGATGAGCCCAAGCTGATGCCCTATCTGCATCTGCCGGTGCAATCGGGCAGCGACCGGATTCTGAAGGCCATGGCGCGCAAGCACACGGCCGAGCAGTATCTGCGGCTGATCGAGCGGCTGCGCGCGGCGCGGCCCGATCTGCTTCTGTCCGGCGATTTCATTGTCGGCTTTCCCGGCGAGACGGATCAGGATTTCGAGGACACGCTCGCGCTGGTGCGCGCAGTCGGCTACGGGCAGGCCTATAGTTTCAAATATTCCGCCCGCCCCGGCACGCCCGCCGCCGAGCGCACGCCAGTTGCGGATGATGTGGCCAG
>SKIM01000345.1 GCA_007116445.1 Natronohydrobacter sp. | reverse complement strand
TCGGCGGGCATAGCCACACGCTGATGTCGAACACGCAGGAAGGTGCCGTTGAATACGCAACTTTGGTCGAGAGCCCCTCGGGCCGCGCTGTGCCCATCGTGCAGGCGTTTGCCTTCTCGCGGTTCCTTGGTGATCTGACGCTGGAATTCGGCGAAGATGGGGCCGTGATTTCAGCCAGTGGCGACACAGTGTTACTTGATGCCGCCTTTGCGCCTGCTGAAGACATCGAGGCGCTGATCGCGCCCCTGCGCGGCCCAATTGAGGAAATGACCCAACGCCCGGTCGCGGAACTGGCCGCCGGGATTGATGGCAGCCGCGAAAACTGCCGCATGCGCGAATGCGAGATGGGCAACACCGTCGCGGATGCGATGCTCGCGGAAGTGGCGGAACAGGGTATCCGCATCGCGCTTGGCAATGGCGGGGGGCTGCGCGCTTCGATGGGCGCGGGGATCGTGACCCTGGGTGATGTGCTGACTGTCCTGCCCTTCCAGAACACGCTTTACACGCTGGATTTGCCAGGAGCGGCCCTTATTGCGGCGCTGGAACACGGCGTCAATGGTGTCGAGGAAGGCGCAGGCCGCTTCCCGCAAGTGGGCGGGATGCGTTTCCGGCTGGATCTGTCCGTCGCGCCGAATGAGGGCCGCGTGTCAGAGGTCGAGGTGATGGGGGCCGATGGTTGGGAGCCGCTCGACCCCGATGCGATCTACAGCATCGTCACCAATGACTTCATGGCAGGCGGTGGCGATGGCTATGCGATGCTGCGCGAAGCAGGCTCGAACCGCTATGACACAGCGATCGATCTGGCCGAAGTTCTGGCACGCCACCTGTCGGCGAACGAACCCTTCGCCCCACAGATCGACGGGCGCATCCTGCAATAACCACCCCATGGCCCCGGCCACAGCGCCGGGGCCTTGTCTTGCCTGCCCGGCTCGGCTATCTGCGCCCGGTCACGCTGACACAAGTCTCCGCAACCTTGTCAAAACGGAATAACAGATCATGACCCGCACCTACCTGCCCGGCATTCTTGCCATGGCGGCGATTGTCGTCGCCTCGAACATCCTCGTGCAGTTTTTGCTCGGAAACTGGATCACCTGGGGCACCCTCACCTATCCGCTGGCCTTCCTTGTCAACGATGTGATGAACCGCGTCTATGGCCCGCAAGCCGCGCGCCGCGTCGTCTGGATGGGCTTTGCCGTGGGCGTCGTCTGCTCGCTGGTCGGCACGCAGATCATGGGCGAATTCGGCCCGCTGGTGACGTTGCGCATCGCGCTTGGCTCGGGGCTTGCCTTCCTGACCGCGCAGATGCTCGATATCGCGATTTTCAACCGGCTGCGCGAGGATCATCATGGCGGGGCCTGGTGGCGCGCGCCGGCCGCATCGTCTTTCGTCGGTGCATCTGTCGATACTGCCTTGTTTTTCAGCATCGCGTTTTCGGCGACACTGAGCTTTATCGAGCCCGCAAATGACGTATCCTGGGCCGGTGAACGCATGGCGCTGCTGAATTTCGGCCCTGAAGTGCCGCTTTGGGTCAGCCTGGCGGTCGCCGATTGGGGTGTGAAGATCACTCTGGCACTGCTGGCCCTGATTCCCTTTCGCATGGCGGTTTCGAAATTAACGCAACCTGTCGCATAATTTCTTTTGACAAACACAAAATCTGTGCCACCATCCTACGAGTAGAAACCCAATGAAAGGAGGTGGTCCAGTGTCTAGAGTGATGTTGGAGAGAGGTGCAAAGACAGTCAGAGGGGGCAGAACCTGACGGCAGCCCTGATGGGACGCCCTTCTGATTGAGCCCAAGCTCTAACTTGGTGCCATCTCCTAAAGCTCGCTTAGGGCCGCCTCGCTATCAGGGCGGCCCTTTCGATTCAGAATTTCGTAAGCATCGATGCGTATCAATGACACCATAACCCTTCAGGACTGGGAACTCTCGGAAAGCTTCACGCGCGCCTCTGGGCCGGGTGGACAGAATGTGAACAAGGTGTCAACCGCCGTGGAATTGCGCTTTGAAGCAGAACGAAGCCCCCATCTGCCCGCCCCCGTGAAAGCACGGCTGAAACGCTTGGCTGGGCGACGTTGGACGCAGGACGGGGCTGTAGTCCTGCGCGTAGAGGAAACACGCAGCCAGGCGCGCAATCGCGAGCTTGCGCGATTGCGCCTTATCGAGTTGATCCAACGCGCCTGCGAGCGACCAAAACCGCGCATTGCAACGCGCCCGACGCTCGCCAGCAAAAGACGCCGCCTTGAAAGCAAGGCGCATCGCGCCGAAATAAAGGCAAATCGCGGCGCCCCGAAATCGGATGGATGACAGGTGTCATCGCTCTGTCGCACTTGACTGCCATCACGGCGCATTGAGGTCAAAGACAAATGAATTTGCACACCATGCCCAAAGGACTTGTATCAAACGCGCTGGAATTGATGCGTCCTTCCTTTGTTCAGGCTGCGGCTCTTTGCCTGCGCGATGGGGTGCAAGGTCGCGAAGTCATGCTGATCCGCACATTGGAACGCAAGCAATGGATCATCCCCAAGGGATGGCCGATGAAAAACCGCAGCCTCGCCGAAGCTGCGGAGATCGAGGCCTGGGAAGAAGCCGGGGTGCGTGGACGCATCCACGCAGACCCAATTGGCGCTTTCACCTATACCAAACTGAAGAAAAGCGGCCTGCCTGTGCAGTGCCGCCCGCAGGTTTTTATCCTCGAAGTCACCTCTGTTCATGATGATTATCCGGAAGCTGGGAAACGGACGCGCAAGTGGGCGGCCCTGCCCGAAGCCATTTCGATGGTGAAATTTCCGGAACTTCAGACAATGCTGCGCGACTTGTGACAGAAATCTGACATCGCGAAGCAATTTGCCGCAACGAACCGGTCGTTGTTGATCTTGGCGGCCTCTGCTACTAGCCCCATGTCATAATCTCGTCATATGGGCTGGTTGCGTGTCTGATCAAACGGAAAAATCCTGGAAAACCCTGAACAAGGATCTTGAGCGCATCACCGCGCTGGAGCGCGCGATGCTCTATACGTCGCGCCCGCTCGTCGGTGCAGGCGTCGCTCTGGCATTTATGGCGCTGACCGGCCTCGTGACGGCAGCGCTGATCGGGTTTGATCCCCTGGGGCTGGTCGTCGTCGCGGCAGCGATCATCGGGGCCTATATGGCGATCAATATCGGCGCGAATGACGTTGCCAACAACATGGGCCCCGCTGTCGGGGCGCGCGCACTGACCATCGGAACCGCATTGATCATCGCGGCCATCTGCGAAACTGCAGGCGCACTGATTGCAGGCGGCGATGTGGTAGGCACAGTGTCGCGCGGGATCATCGCCCCCGAATCAGTCGCCGAGACGCAGGTCTTCATCTGGGCGATGATGGCGGCCTTGCTGGCTGGCGCGCTCTGGGTCAATCTCGCGACATGGGTCGGCGCGCCGGTCTCGACCACGCACAGCATCGTCGGCGGTGTGATGGGCGCGGGTATCGCAGCCGCGGGCTTTGCGGCTGTGAATTGGCCGATGATGGGGCGGATTGCAGCAAGCTGGGTTATTTCGCCAGTGCTGGGCGGGATCTTCGCGGCCCTGTTTCTGGCCGTGATCAAGTCGCGCATCATTTACCGACCCAACATGATCGAAGCCGCGCGCTTCTGGGTGCCGATCCTGATCGGCATCATGGGCGGGTGTTTCACCACCTATCTGGCACTGAAGGGCTTCGACAAGGTCTACAAGGTCACCTTCGGCAATGCCTTGCTGGCGGGGCTGGTGATGGGCGTCGTCCTGACCTTCATCATGCGCCCGGTGATCCACCGCCAGAGTGAAGGGATGGAGAATCGCAAGAAGTCGCTCAAGACATTATTCAACATCCCGCTGATCTTCTCGGCAGCGCTCTTGTCTTTCGCTCATGGCGCCAATGATGTTGCGAATGCCATCGGCCCTGTCGCAGCTATCGTGCATGCAGTGCGGGATGGCGGAGCGTCGGATCAGGTGGGCATCCCGCTCTGGGTGATGCTGATCGGCGGGATCGGCCTGTCTGTGGGTCTATTGCTCTTCGGCCCGAAACTGATCAACATCGTCGGCAGCGAGATCACGCGACTGAACGCCATGCGCGCTTATTGCGTGGCGCTGGCCGCCGCCATCACGGTGATCTTCGCCTCATGGTTGGGGCTGCCCGTCAGTTCCACCCATATCG
>SKIM01000095.1 GCA_007116445.1 Natronohydrobacter sp. | reverse complement strand
CGGCCTATGCGCAGGATCTGGCAGGGTTTCTGGGCTTCATCGCTGGCCATCATGGCGGCGCGGGCGGGCTGCGCCAGATCGCAGAGATCACGCAATCGGATCTGCGCGCCTGGATGGCGTCCGAGCGCGCAGGCGGGCTGGGCAGCCGCAGCCTTGCGCGCAAGCTCTCGGCGGTGAAAAGCTTCGCGCGCTGGCTGGCCGAGCGTGAGGGCTTCGACATCTCGCCCATCCTGGCCGCGCGCGCGCCGAAATACAGCCGCAACCTGCCCCGTCCCCTGAGCGTCGAGGCCGCGCGCGATGTCATCGCGATGGCGCCTGTGCACAGCCGCGACGACTGGACCGGCGCACGCGACGCGGCGGTGATCACGCTGCTTTACGGCTGCGGCTTGCGCGTGTCCGAAGCGCTTTCGCTGACCGGGCGCGACCTGCCCTTGCGCGACAGCCTGCGCATCCTCGGCAAGGGCGGGCGCGAGCGGCTGGTCCCGGTCCTGCCCGCCGCGCGCGACAGTGTTGCCGCCTATCTGCGCGCCTGCCCGCATCCGATGGCGCCGGACATGCCACTCTTTCGCGCCAAGCGCGGGGGGGCGCTCAGCCGCCGCCATGTCGCCAAGGTGATGGAGGCCACGCGGCTGCAACTCGGCCTGCCAGCCACCGCGACCCCGCATGCGCTGCGCCATTCCTTCGCCACGCATCTGCTGGCCGCTGGCGGCGATCTGCGCGCGATTCAGGAATTGCTCGGACATGCCTCGCTGCAATCGACGCAAGTCTATACGGCAGTCGATACCACGCGCCTGATGGAGATTTACGCCGCCGCCCATCCGCGCGCGGCTGAGTGATTGCATCCTGTGCCGCCCTCTGTCAAAGACGCGCAGCGCACCGACCGGAGGCCCAAAACCCCATGACCGCAAGCTGGAAAGCCTATCTCGTCCATCTGTTCACGGCCACAGGCGCGGTCTTTGCCATGCTCGCGCTGCTTGCGGCTGCGACCGGCGACTGGGCGCTGATGTTTCTGTGGCTGGTCGTGGCCTTCATCGTCGATGGGATCGACGGCCCGCTGGCACGGCGCTACCATGTCAAAAAGCACGCCAAGACCATTGACGGGGTGCTTCTGGACCTGATCATCGACTATCTGACCTATGTCTTCATCCCGGCCTTCGCGCTGTTTCAATCCGGCCTCTTGCCCGGCTGGACCGGCTGGATCGCGATCATCGTGATCACCTTCACCTCGGTCCTCTATTTCGCCGATACAAGGATGAAGACCAGCGACAATTCCTTTCAGGGCTTTCCCGCCTGCTGGAACATGGCGGCAGTGGTGATCTTCGCGACGCGGCCCGATTTCTGGGTGATCCTCGCCATTGTGGGCTTTCTGGCCGTGGCGATGTTCACTCCGCTGAAATTCATCCATCCCGTGCGCACCGAGCGCTGGCGCGCGCTGTCACTGCCCATAGCCCTGGTCTGGACCGCGCTGGCGGGTTGGGCGGCCTGGACCAATTTCGACCAGCCCATGGCCGTGACTGCAGGGCTGATCGCGACCAGCCTCTACCTCGCCGGGGTCGGCATCGCTCAGCAACTCTGGCCCGCGCGCCGCTGAAACCACCCGTCGCGGCATCTGCGCGCAGCAGATGCCCGCCTTTCGCACTTGCACAAGCCCCGGCCCCGGACTTATGGTCGGGCGCAGGCAAGCCACAAGGAGCACGCGCATGCAGATCAAGACCGTCGGGGTCGTCGGCGCAGGCCAGATGGGCAACGGCATCGCGCATGTTTTCGCGCTGTCAGGTTATGATGTGCTGCTCACGGATGTGTCGCAGGACGCGCTTGAAAAAGCGCTCGCGCTGATCGACCGCAATATCGAACGCCAGGTCGCCAAGGGCCGCACGTCGCCCGAGGACAAGGCCGCCGCCATGGACCGCATCCGCACCACGACGCGGCTGGCCGATCTTGGCCCCGCTGATCTGATCATCGAAGCCGCGACCGAGCGCGAGACGGTCAAACAGGCGATTTTCGAGGATCTGCTGGCCCATATCCAGCCGCATACGATCCTGACCTCGAATACATCGTCGATCTCGATCACGCGGCTTGCCTCGCGCACCGACCGGCCCGAGAAATTCATGGGGTTTCACTTCATGAACCCTGTGCCGGTGATGCAGCTGGTCGAACTGATCCGTGGCATCGCGACCGACGAGCCCACCTACAAGACCCTGCTCGGCGTGGTTGACTCCCTGGGCAAAACGGCGGCCAGCGCCGAGGATTTCCCCGCCTTCATCGTCAACCGCATCCTGATGCCGATGATCAATGAGGCCGTCTATACGCTCTATGAGGGCGTGGGCTCCGTGAAATCCATCGACGAGTCGCTCAAGCTCGGGGCCAATCACCCGATGGGGCCGCTGGAGCTGGCCGATTTCATCGGGCTCGATACCTGCCTTGCGATCATGAATGTGCTCCATGACGGGCTCGCGGATACGAAATACCGTCCCTGCCCGCTGCTGACCAAATATGTCGAAGCCGGCTGGCTGGGGCGCAAGACTGGCCGGGGCTTTTATGATTATCGCGGCGAGACCCCCGTGCCCACGCGCTGACAAACACGGCTTTGTCGCTTGACCGGGCCGCCAAGATGATGCGTTAAAGCAAGCCATGGCACGCGCGAAATCCCCGAAATCCCCCCGTCAGCCGCAGCGCAAAGCCGGGCTTTTGCGCCGCGTCGCGGGGCAGATCGAACGGTTCTGGCGCAAGCTGCTGCTGGCGATTGGCGTCGTACTCGTGCTCGCTTTCGCCTGGGTCGCGCTCTATCGCTTCGTGCCGCCGCCCGGTGGTATCTACCTGGCGCAGGAATACCGCCGACTGGGCGAAATCCAGCGCGACTGGGTGCCGATGGAACGCATCGCGCCCGTCATGGCGCGGTCGGTCATCGCCGCCGAGGACGCGAATTTCTGCCTGCATTGGGGCTTTGACATGAACGAGATCCGCCGCGTGATCGAACAGGGCAGCAATCGCGGCGCTTCGACCCTGACGCAGCAGACCGCAAAGAATGTGTTTCTCTGGCATGGCCGCAATTTCCTGCGCAAAGGGCTGGAATCGGGCTTCACACTGATGATCGAAGCGCTATGGCCCAAGCGCCGCATCGTCGAGGTCTATCTCAATATCGCGGAATTCGACGAAGGCGTGTTCGGAATCGAGGCTGCCGCGCGCCACTATTTCCGCACCACCGCCGCCGACCTGACCCCGGTTCAGGCCGCGCGCCTCGCTGCCGTCCTGCCTGCCCCCAAAAGCCGCAATGCCGCCAACCCCTCGCAATTTGTGCGCAACCGCGCGGCCTCGATCATGGACGGAGCGGCAACAATCGCCCGCGACGGGCGCGCGAATTGTCTGGGCGGTTGAACTTTCCGTTCCGGCTTGGCAAGAGGGAAGCAGCCCCAAGAATGAAAGCAGTGCAGTCCCGATGGCGCGTTTGTATCATGTCCCCCTGTCGCCTTTTTGCCGCAAGGTCCGGCTGACGCTGGCCGAAAAGCGTATCGAGGTCGAGCTGGTCGAGGAACGCTATTGGGAACCCAGTCAGGATTTCATGCGCCGCAACCCTGCCGGCAAAGTGCCGATCCTGCGCCATGAAGGCCGCGTGCTGACGGAAAGCCAGGCGATTTGCGAATATCTGGACGAAACCGTGCCCCAGCCCCCGCTGATCCCACCCTCCCCCGAAGCCCGCTACGAGATGCGCCGCGTCTGCACATGGTTTGACGACAAGTTCCATGTCGAAGTGACCTCGAACCTGCTTTATGAACGCGTCAACAAGAAGCTCATGGGGCGCGGCTACCCAGATTCGGCGCGCATCAAGATGGGGTCGGCGCGAATCAAGTTCCATCTCGACTACATGGACTGGCTTCTGGGCCAGCGCCGTTGGCTGGCGGGCAAGGACATGACGCTGGCCGATTTCACGGCCGCCGCGCATCTCTCCTGCCTCGATTACATCAGCGATGTGGATTGGGCGCGCTCGGCTCTGGTGCATGAATGGTATTCCAAGATCAAATCGCGCCCGGCCTTCCGCACGCTCCTGGCCGATACCCTGCCCGGCATGCCCCCGCCCGCGCATTATGCCGATCTGGATTTCTGATGCGACCAGGCCCATGTGACGGCCATGCGCGATGATCTGAAATCCGCCCTTCTGGCCGAAGCGCGCGCCTTGGG
>SKIM01000315.1 GCA_007116445.1 Natronohydrobacter sp. | reverse complement strand
GTGCGCCCATGGCTGAAGCTCTGCTTCACATGGCCGCCTTTGCCGCCCAGTCCGAGTGTTTTCTTTCCGTCAGTATCGCTCATGCGTCCGTCTTATCCTCTCCGGTGGCGTATCCACCGATATTCAAGCGCAACCCTTGCAGTCTCGCCGCTTCCTCTACAACAGCTTGACTGAGTCCGCCAGCACGAAGCGCGGCATGTATCACATGTTCGCGCCCGAATGCCAAACCCAATTCCTGTGCGCTCAGACAGCCGATATAGCTGTCGGCCCCATCCGGGGGGCGCAGTTTCGTCTTGCCGCGGGACGAGCCGTCATGAGCCTGAACCAGCACCGCCATTTCATCGCGCAGTGCCAGATCGCGGCATTTCTCGTAACCAGCGACCGCTTGCCCGCCCTTGCGTGCCAAGGACAGTAACGCAATCACGCGACGCGACAACAGACCCTCGACCAGATCGGCCAATCCTTGCGGGACCGTGACCGCCTGACGTGCCGCGCGAGCAAAGAGTTTCTTTGCTTCTGCCTTGTCAAGCGAGTCGCGGCTGGCTGTGACCCAGATCCCGCGACCAGGCAGGCGCCCCGCCAGATCCGGCACGATCTGCGCCTCTGGCCCGACAACGAAGCGGATCAGCCGGTCGGTCGTCCCCGAAGACCCTGACACGATGCAGCGCCGTTCCGGGCCGTCCTTGCCATTGCGCTTGCCACCCCGCGTCATCGCTGCGCCCCCGAAAGCTCTCAGCGCGCCGCATCCTCCGTGTCTTCTTCGGACGCATCGCTGTCTTCGTCTTCTGCCACCTGCTCCAATTCACTGGGGTCGACCCAGCCGAGTCCCACCCGTGCGGTCATGATCAATGTCTGGGCTTCTTCCAGACTCACATCGAAGCTTTCAAGCAGGCCGTCATCCTTGATGCGCTGACCGTCGACTGTAGTCCAGCCGCCAGCCAGTTCCCAATCCGCGCAGGTCGCGAAATCTTCCAGCGTCTTGATGCCGTCCTTGGCCAACGCTTCCACCATTTGCGGGGACAGGCCATCGAAGGAAATCAGGCTGTCCTGCGCTCCCAGCGCCCGCGCATTCTCTAGTGCAGCCGTGGCGATGGCTTCAAGCCGCTCGCGCGCGCGGGTTTGCAACTCTTCAGCGGTTTCATCGTCGAACCCGTCAATCGTCAGCAATTCATCGAGATCGACATAGGCCACTTCCTCGAGCGAGGTGAATTCCTCGGCAACAAGCAGCTGTGCCATCATCTCGTCGATATCCAGCTCATCCATGAACAGCTTTGTACGCTCGGCAAATTCCGCCTGACGCCGTGCTGATTCTTCCGATTCGGTCAGGATGTCGATATCGAGCCCGGTCAGCTGGCTGGCCAGACGTACGTTCTGACCGCGCCGGCCGATCGCGAGTGACAATTGCTCATCCGGCACCACGACTTCGATCTTGCCGGCTTCTTCGTCGATCACGACCTTGCTGACCTCGGCTGGCTGCAGCGCGTTCACAAGGAAAGTCGCCTGATCGTCGGTCCAGGGGATGATATCGATCTTTTCGCCCTGCAATTCGTTCACAACCGCCTGCACGCGGCTACCGCGCATGCCCACGCAAGCGCCCACAGGGTCAATCGAGTTGTCATAGCTGATCACACCGATCTTGGCGCGTGAGCCGGGGTCGCGGGCGACGGCCTTGATCTCGATGATGCCATCGTAAATCTCGGGCACTTCCATCTTGAACAGCTCGGCCATGAATTCGGGTGCAGTGCGCGACAGGAAAATCTGCGGCCCGCGGGCTTCGCGGCGCACATCCTTGACATAGCAGCGAATGCGGTCGCCATTGCGATAGCTTTCGCGGCCGATCTTCTCGTTGCGCCGCAGCACAGCTTCGCCGCGCCCGATATCGACGATGATATTGCCATATTCCTCGCGCTTGACGACACCGTTGATAATGGTCTGCGCGCGGTCCTTGAATTCCTCGTATTGCCGGTCACGCTCGGCTTCGCGCACGCGCTGCAGGATCACCTGCTTGGCTGATTGCGCAGCGATCCGGCCCAGTTCGACCGGCGGCACCTTGTCGATGATTTCATCGCCGATCTTGGGATCGTCGAGATAGGGTGCGGCCTGCGCGACAGTCAGTTCAGCGTGATAGTTTTCCAGCTCTTCATCCGCGACCACTGTGCGCACGCGAGTGAAATTCGCGATGCCGGTCTTGCGGTCGATATGGACGCGGATATCCATATCCGCCCCGTAGCGGGACTTCGCCGCCCGCGCGAGGCTGTCTTCCATCGCCTGAATGACCAGCTCCGGGTCGATCATCTTTTCGCGGGCAACTGCTTCGGCAGTTTGCAGCAATTCGAGCTGATTGGCAGAGGTGATGGCCATGTCTCAGTCCTTCTGATGGCTCGCGGGGGCTGCGCCCTCGTCGGTGTCTGTTTCCGGGTCGGTATCTGTGTCGATTTCGTCAAATTCGGCTTCGTTGATCGCGCCGCTGGCTTTGCGGGCGCGCAGCATCTCGGCAATTAGTTCATCCGTCAGCACAAGCTTGGCATCCGACAGCCAGTCGAATTGCAGCCCGATGGTCACTGTTTCGCCCTGAGCCTCGATCTCGATGAGCACGTCCTCGCCCTCGACACCTGCCAGAACGCCCTTGAACCGTCGGCGCCCGTCGATCAGTTCGGTCGTCTCGATCCGGGCTTCATAGCCTTCCCAGGTCGCGAAATCCTTCAGTCGCGTCAGCGGGCGGTCGATGCCGGGACTGGACACTTCCAGCGTATAGGCGTCTTCGAGAGGGTCTTCGACATCCAGCGCGGCGGAAACCGCCGTCGAGATATCGGCGCAATCCTGGACTTCGATCCCGCCATCCGGGCGGTCGGCCATGATCTGCAGCGTGCGGGTATTGCCCGCCATCAGCCGCAGCCGCACCAGCTCGAACCCCAGCCCCTCGATGACCGGGGTCACGATCTGGGCCAATCGCTGGTCCATCGTGGTCTTGGCGATCAGGTCGCTCATCTGTCCCCCTTCGGGCAAAAAAAAACGGGCCGCGCGGCCCGTTGTGATTTCCGGTGGAGCCTGTCTGTCAGGCACCGCTGTTGGCGAATGTATAGGCAAAGCGCACCGGGATTGCAAGCGTCTTCCTCATATTCCCAAGCGCTCAGTTTCATGGCGCAGGTGGTTCATCACGCGCAGCAATTCGGCGCTTATCCCGGGTTCGGACAGCGCATGTCCCGCCACAGGCACCATTTCAAGGCGCGACCGGCCCCATGCGCTATGCAGCCGCCATGCGGTCTGGGGAGGGCAGATCATATCGAAACGCCCCTGCACGATTGTGCCGGGAACCTCGCGCATTCGATCGAGTCCCCGCATCAGCGCGCCATCTTCGCCCAGAAAACAGCCATTGGCGAAATAGTGATTCTCAAGCCGGGCGAAGGCGCGCGCATAATCGGTCGGCGCATCGCCCAGAGCCAGACCGCGCGTCTCGACCGAGGCGAGCGCGTTTTCCCATCGTGTCCAGCTGCGCGCGAAGCGGTTTTCTTCATGTGCATTGCCCGAAAAAAGCCGTTTGGCATAGGCTGCGATCAGGTCGCCATGTTCGTTTTCCGGCACGGGGCGGATGAATTGCGCCCAGATTTCGGGAAAGAAACGCGCGGCCCCGCCGCCATAAAACCAGTCAAGTTCGGCCTGCGTGCCCATGAACACGCCGCGCAGGATGAGATAGGCGACGCGGTCGGGATGAGCCTGGGCATAGGCGAGCGACAATGTGGCCCCCCAACTGCCGCCGAACACCATCCAGCGCGCGATGCCCAGCTCCGTTCGGATGCGCTCGATATCGGCGATCAGATGCGCGGTGGTGTTATTGACCACCGATGCCGCAGGTTTCGAGCGCCCGCAGCCGCGCTGATCGAACAGGATGACGCGGTAGGTCTTGGGGTCGAAGAAACGCCGCATGGTCGGGCTGCATCCGCCACCGGGGCCGCCATGCAGTACGACAACTGGGATGCCGTCAGGATGACCCGCCTGTTCGACATAGATCCGATGCCCGTCGCCCATATCGAGCACGCGCTGGTCGAAAGGTTCGGCTATCGGATAGAGCGCCGACGCTGCGTTGTCATGTCCTGCTGACTTGTCCATGATCGGACTATATAGCGAGAGAACTGATCCCGCCATGGGCGAGATGATCAAAACTCCGGAGGAATGATGAG
>SKIM01000068.1 GCA_007116445.1 Natronohydrobacter sp. | reverse complement strand
GCCACGCTTTTGCCGCATGGACAATCGCGCAGGAAGGCCCATAATTCGCGCATGACACATGACACCGACATTCTGATCGTGGGCGGCGGGCTGAATGGCCCGGCCCTCGCGCTGGCGCTGGCGCAGGCACAGGCCGGGATGCGCATCACCGTGCTCGACGCGCTGCCCATGGATACGCGCAAGGATCCCCAATTCGACGGGCGCGCCTATGCGCTGGCGCTGGGCTCCAGCCGTGTGCTGAGCGCGCTGGGGATCTGGGAGAAAGTTGCCGATCACGCCCAGCCGATCCTGCAGGTCAAGGCCAGCGACGGGCGCGCGGGCGAAGGGGCCGCGCCGTTCTTCCTGCATTTCGATGCCGCCGAACTGGAAGAAGGCCCGATGGGCCACATGCTCGAAGA
This sequence comes from Natronohydrobacter sp., assembly GCA_007116445.1. Taxonomy (GTDB): domain Bacteria; phylum Pseudomonadota; class Alphaproteobacteria; order Rhodobacterales; family Rhodobacteraceae; genus Roseinatronobacter. The sequence continues at coordinate 3,786 of SKIM01000068.1, read as the reverse complement.
CCGCCACCTGCGCCGCGCGCTGCTGGACGCGATCACGGCCAGCGCGCAGATCACCCATCATGCGCAGGCCCGTGTCACCGCGCAACGCGTGGACGCACAGGGCGTCCGCGTGACGCTGGAGGACGGGCGCGAGATCTCGGCGCGACTGCTGATCGGCTGCGACGGGCGCGACAGCGGCACGGCACAGCGCGCAGGCATCCGCCGGACAGGCTGGGACTATGACCAGACCGCGCTTGTCTGCGCCATTGACCACGCGCTGCCCCATCACGGCATCGCGCATCAGTTCTTCATGCCCGCAGGCCCGCTGGCGATCCTGCCACTGCCCGGAAATCGCTGCTCGATCGTCTGGAGCGAGCGTAGTGGTCAGGCCCGCGCCATCCACGCCCTGCCAGATGCGGATTACCTTGATGTGCTGCGCCCGCGTTTTGGCGATTTTCTGGGCGAGATCGCGCTTGCCGGCGCGCGCTACGCCTATCCGCTGAAACTGACGATTGCCAACAGCTTCATCGGCCCGCGTCTGGCGCTGGTGGGGGATGCGGCGCATGGGATGCACCCGATTGCAGGGCAGGGCTTCAATTTCGGCCTGCGCGATGTGGCCGCACTCGCCGAAGTCATCACCGAGGCGGCGCGGCGCGGCGAAGATATCGCAAACCCCCTCGTGCTGGAACGCTACCAGCAGTGGCGGCGGTTTGACACGATGCTGATGGCGGTCGGCACAGACAGCGTGAACCGGCTCTTTTCCAATGACAATGCGCTTTTGCGCGGGTTGCGCGATCTGGGTATGGGGGCCGTCAGCGCCCTGCCGCCCCTGCGCCGCCGCTTCATGCGCGAGGCCGCCGGACTGACCGGCAACCTGCCCCGGCTGATGCGCGGCCTGCCGATCTAAGCGCGGCCCCAAGCCCCCCATGCACAAGGCCCGCCCACCCGCCCCGCTGCGCGCCCGTTCCGGGCGCTTGCTCGCCTTGCGCATGGGGGGCTTTCTCGCAACGCCCCGCTGCAAAGCGCGCTTCACCGCCTTGTGAGCCTGCCCGCGAAAGTGCGCGCTATATCCCCAGAAAGCAGACCGGAGGTTCCATGTCCCTGCGCCCCCTTGCCCTCGCCCTCTTCGCCCTGACCGCCAGCCTCACCCCGGCGCTGGCGGAGCCGCATCAGACCGCACTTGTCGCAGGCGGCTGCTTCTGGTGCGTCGAATCCGATTTCCGCCGCGTCGAAGGCGTGCGTGATGTGCAAGTCGGCTTTGCTGGTGGCACCACAACCGACCCGACCTATGACGATGTCGCGCGCGGCCGCACGGATCATCTCGAAGTCGCGCAGATCACCTTTGATCCCGCGCAGATCAGCTATGACCAGATCCTGCATCTCTTCCTGCGCTCGATCGACGTGACCGATGCGGGCGGGCAATTCTGCGATCGCGGGGCGCATTACACGACCGCGATCTTTGCCACGCCCGACCAGACCGCCCAGGCCGAAGCCGCCATCGCCGCCGCCGAGGCCGAGCTGGGCCGCAGCATCGTCACGCCTGTGCGCGCCGATGCCCCGTTCTATCCCGCCGACGACTTCCACCAGAATTACGCCAATTCCACCGAACGCACCCTGACACGCTTCGGCTGGATTGAACGTCGCGAAGCCTATAAACGCTACCGCGAAAGCTGCGGTCGCGACGCGCGGGTGCGCGAGATCTGGGGCACCTCAGCCGCCTTCGCCAAGTAACGCCGCGATTTCCTCCAGCGCGGGCATTGCCGCCGCCGCACCGGGGCGCGTGACCTGCAAGGCAGCGGCTGCCACAGCGAAACGCATCGCCTCCTCCGGCAACTGCCCGGCATCCAGCGCAGCGGCCAGCGCGCCAGTGAAACAATCCCCGGCCCCGGTCGTATCCACAACATCAACCGCGAAGGCCGGCACATCAATCGTCGCGGTCCCGCGCGCCAGCCAGCGCGCCCCCTCTGCCCCGCGCGTGATCACGACTGACGCAACGGGCAGATCCTCAAACGCCACGCCCAGCGCCGCCTGCAGTTGCGCCGCCTCCACTTCATTGACGACCAGCGTGCCGACAAAAGGCAGGACATCGCGCAGCACCGCCAGATCGAAAGGTGCAGCGGAATAGATCACCTCCATCCCCAGCCCAAGCGCGGCCTCGGCGACCGCGCGCGCATGCGGCACCTCGTTTTGCAACAGCAGGATATCATCCAGCCCGACCCCATCGAGCGCCGCCAATACAGCGTCCAGCGCGATCGCGCCATTGGCCCCCGCATGCGTGACGATGCTGTTCTCCCCGGCCGCATCGAGCCAGATCACCGCCTGCCCGCTCGGCCCGTCCAACCGCGCGACAGCCCGGCAATCCACCCCGGCACCCGCCAAAGCCGCAAGCGCCTCCTCACCATCCGCCCCAACCGCTCCGATATGGCGCATCTCGGCCCCTGCCCGCGCCGCCGCCACCGACTGGTTCGCGCCCTTGCCACCCAACCCGCGCCGCATGGCCTGCGCAGCCACGGTCTCACCGGGTGCAGGCAGATGACTGACCTCATAGATATGATCGTAATTGATCGACCCGTAACACCAGACTGTCACATGCAACTCCCGTCTTGCCTGCCCGCTCAAGCCCTACCACTCCAGCGCGATCCTGTCACGCCCGCCACCTGCTTTCAGCCTTGCCCAAATATCCTCAGGGGGTGAATTGAGGCGAAGCCGAAAGAGGGGGCGCGAGCGCCCCCTTCTCAGCGCCAGATCACCCGGCCCGAAGCCGCGCGGCAATCCACCTCGACCCCGATTTCCGCCCCGGACGGATCAATCACCTTCAGATGCACCCCGTCCCCCGAGAGCTGGAAAATCGCCGTCGCCAGCGTGTTTTCCTCATCAGGATCATCAGGATGCGTGCGAAAAATCGGCAGGCCGGGACCGCCCGTGTCGCGCAGGATCGCGCGCACATTCTGCCCCAGCATCGCCGCGCCGCGCCTCTGGCGATCCCGCGACGAGCGCGTGACAACCTGCTCCAAACCAAGATGCAGCGCGTGATTGGCATGCACCGCAGGCGCGGTCACCTCCACCACCGCGCAGGCCCCGCCACCATATTCCACACTCAGCAGGCGCGGATCGCCCGACTGCGCCAGCGTCATGTGAAACCCGCCACTGGCATTGTCGCGCTGCACCACGGCGCAGGCAGTTTCCAGATCCGCACAGGCCAGCACGGCCCGGCCCAGAACCATCCGCGGGATCGCAGGGGCAAGCCCGGTCAGCCGCAGATTATTGACCGCCTGCACCAGCCCGGCCCCGGTGCAGGCGAATGTATGACCCACGATCGAGCCGGGATAACAGAAACTGACGATCTCCGGCCCGGCCTCGGGCTGCAGATGCGCCAGAAAGGCATGCCCGCGCAGCCCAGGCATCCCATCCTCATTATGCCCGATCACCGGCGCTGCGCCGGGCAGTTGCACGCTCGTGCAGCCCTCTGCCGCATGCACCAGCAGATCGCCGCGGCAATTCCACGCGAAAACCTGCGCCAGCGGCAACTCCAACCCCTCGGCCAGGCCCTCGATCTCGGCCCAGACCTGCGCGAAACGCGCCTGCGTGGCGCTGGCCAGCCGCGCGACCCGCGCCGCATGCACCGGCGCTGTCACCGCCTGCCAGAGCGCGCTCGGCATCAGCACGTCGCCGACAGCCGCGCGCCCTGCAACGCCCAAAGCATGGCCCAGCGCATGCGGCCCGCCCTGCGCCCGGATCACACGCAATTCCTCTGTGCCAAGCATGGCCGCTCACCCCATCACTGCACTGGCGCGCCCTCCAGCGCTG
>SKIM01000185.1 GCA_007116445.1 Natronohydrobacter sp. | reverse complement strand
GTCACGCTGATGCTGCATACCTTCGCCGCGCGCGACCGCGCGCATGCCCGGCAGGTCGCGCAAGGCCCGATGAAATCCTATCTTCTGGCCGCGGCCGGGCTGGTCCAGCAATATGCCTGGGCCTTTCCGGCCTTCAAACGGCCTGCAGGCGCGACAAAGCCCATGGATATCGACCTGGCATCGCTCTCGCAGGACGAAGTGGACGGCATCCTGGAACATGCGTTCCACCGCTATTTCGAGGAGTCGGGCCTGTTTGGCACGGTCGAGGATTGTCTGGCGCGGGTCGAGCAGCTCAAATCCATCGGGGTGGGCGAAGTGGCCTGCCTGATCGATTACGGCATCACAGCCGATCAGGTGCTGGAAGCCCTCTATCCGCTGGCCGAAGTGGTGCGGCGCACGAATGCGGGCGCGGAAGTGGCGGCTGATGACACCTCGATCGCTGCGCAAATCCGGCGCCACAAGGTCACACATCTGCAATGCACGCCGTCCATGGCACGGATGCTGTGCCTGCATGACGCCGCCCGCGCGGCCCTGGCCAGAGTGCCCCATGTGATGATCGGCGGCGAAGCCCTGCCCGGCGCAGTTGCGCAGGAAATAAGCGGGCTGACAGGCCAGCCGGTGCAGAACATGTATGGACCCACCGAAACGACGATCTGGTCCACAACTGGCCTGACGCGCGGCGGCAGCGGGGTCGCAGGGCTGGGCCAACCGATTGCCAATACCACGCTGCATGTCGTGGACGCGCAGGGCGCGGAAGTGTCGCCGGGCGGGACGGGGGAATTGCTCATCGGCGGCGACGGGGTGACGCGCGGCTATTGGCGCCAGCCCGCACTGACCGCCGAGCGGTTCATCGCCAACCCGTTCGGGCCAGGGCGGCTCTATCGCACAGGCGATCTGGTGCGGCGCGAGGCGAATGGCGGGCTCGCGTTTCTGGGGCGGATCGATCATCAGGTCAAGATCCGGGGCCACAGGATCGAGCTGGGCGAAATCGAGGCCGCGCTTGAAGCGCAACCGGGGATCACCCAGGCCGTGGTCACCGCGCGCGAAGATCGCGAAGGCGATCAGCGGCTGGTGGGCTATTATACAGGCACCCCCGGCACAGATCTGCGCGTAGCACTGGCGCAGCTCTTGCCTGCGCATATGCGACCCTCGGCGCTGGTGCCATTGGCCGAATTCCCGCTGACCCCCAACAAGAAGATCGACCGCGCGGCCCTGCCCGCTCCCGCACAGGACCGCGTTCATATCCCGCAGGCCGAAGCAACCGCACAAGGCGCAGGCACGCTCTCTGCCCTGTCGCAGGTCTGGTCCGAAGTGCTGGGCGTGGCGCAGGTCAAACCAACGGATAATTTCTTCGATCTCGGCGGCCATTCGCTCCTGGCCGTGCAGGCCCATCGCGCCATGCGCGACAGGCTGAACCTGCCGGGCCTGTCGATCACCGATCTGTTCCGCTTTCCGGTGCTGGGGGATCTGGCGCATCATCTCGACCGCGCAGGGGCCAGCGTCACGGTATCGACAGCACCCGGCCCGGCGCAATCCACCACGCCGCCCGGCCCCTCCCCCAGTGACCGCACCACCGCCATGGCGCGCCGACGTGCCATGCGCCAGGAAAGGACCGCCCGCAGATGATCCAGCAAAAATTCAACTTCCCCGAATTCCTGGGCCATCTGTTGCCCGAAACAGTTGCCATGGGCGCGGCCGACCCGCGCGCTCCGATGCCGCGGCTGATGGGGGACGAAGTGCTTGCCATCGAACAGGTCTCGACCGCGCGCGCGCGCGAATTCGGCGCGGGTCGGCAGGCCGCGCGCGGGGCGATGGCCCAGCTTGGCCTTGGCCCGCGCCCTGTGCTGCAGGGCAACGAGCAGGCGCCGCTCTGGCCTGCGGGACTGACCGGCTCGATCACCCATTCGGATACGACCTGCCTTGCCGTGGTCACGGATGCGCCCGAAATCGCGGCTTTGGGGATCGATCTGGAACCTGCCACTGCGCTTGAGCCCAGCCTCTGGCCGGTGGTCTGCACCATGCCTGAAATGAACTGGCTGGCCCGGCTTGGCCCGACCCAGCGCGGCAATTTCGCCCAGCTGATCCTTTGCGCCAAGCATGCCGTTTACAAGGCACAATTCCAGACCAGTCAGAGAGTGCTGGATTTTCAGGACGTCACGCTGGAAATCGAGCTGCAGACCAGCCGCTTCACAGCCCGGTTCAACCGGGAACTGCCCGACATTGCGCCCGAGGCCACGCTGTCGGGCCGCTTCGTGATTCTGTCTTCGGCCTTCGTCGCGTTGGCGGAACTGGCCCGTTAACCCGGCCCCCTGCGCGGAACTTTGCCGAATCCGACATGACCATGACCCCTGCGCGGCCCAAGTCTGGTAGCCAGACGCGCGCGACCCGCAACATATCAGGCGCCTGAGACAATACGCCTCAAGCCCGCGAAATTGTTAGCGATTTGGAAAGGAAGTCTGATATAAACTTGGCACCAAGACCAGAGGCAGTGCGCGCCAAGATCCGAACGGAACGGTCACAAGAACCGACACTGGCGCGACAGACACAAGTTGATGAGGGACCGATGAGACACGTTTTCCTGGCCGCAAGCCTTGCCATTCTGATGGCGCCGATTTTCCCCAGCATGGTCAGCGCAGGCCCGATCGAGACAGCCTGCCTGCGCTCGGACCGCGCGCAAGCGACGCGCGCCATGTGCCGCTGCATTGACAATGTGGCCCGCCAGACCCTGACCCGCGCCGAACAGCGCCGCGCGGCCAGCTTCTTCCGTGATCCACAACTGGCGCAGGACGTGCGCATGTCGCGCAGCGACCGCGACAACGCCTTCTGGGCGCGCTACCGCGAATTCGGGGCCGCTGCCGAACGCGCCTGCTCCTGACACCAAAGGCGCGCGCAGTATCAGCTGCGCACGCCGTGGCTGGCCAGCTTGCGCGATCCGGTCGGCTGCGGCGTGTTATAAAATACTACGCGCGCCCCGATCACGGAGCGCGCGTTTTGATTTTATGTGATGCACCCTGCCAGCAGCCGCCAGCAGCCTCACCTCACTCCGCTATGACGGCATCCTGCGCGGCCACCGCATGACAGGACGCATGGCCGGACGCCGTCGCACGGGGTTGCGGCAGCGTCTGGCGGCAGACATCCATGACCAATGGGCAGCGCGGATGAAAGGCGCAGCCCGGCGGGGGGTCGATGGGATTGGGGATCTCGCCAGTCACAGGCCTGCGCCGCCGCCCTGACAGCGCCAGATCCGGTACGGCATCCAGAAGCATCCGCGTATAGGGGTGCTGCGGATCAGTGAACAGAGCGCGGGCCTCGGCGACTTCGACCAGACGGCCCAGATAGAGCACCCCGATCCGGTTCGACATATGCCGAACCACACTCAGATCATGGCTGATCAGCAGATAGGTCAGGCCAAATTCGTCCTGCAGATCGCGCATCAGGTTCAGGATCTGCGCCTGAACCGACACATCCAGCGCCGAGGTGGGCTCGTCGCAGACGATGAATTCCGGCTTCGAGGACAGCGCGCGGGCAATCGCGATGCGCTGGCGCTGACCGCCGGAAAATTCATGCGGGAATTTCCCGGCATCGGCGCTCGACAGGCCCACAAGCTCCAGCAACCGGCCCACCTCGCGCCGCACATCCCCGCCCTTCATCAGCCCGAAAGTATGGATCGGCTCGGCGATGATATCGCCCACGCGCCAGCGCGGGTTCAGGCTGGCGAACGGGTCCTGGAAAATCATCTGAAACCGCCGCCGCAGCTTGCGCATTTCCGCCCCCGAGGCGAAATCCATCTCATTCCCGTCAAAGCGGATCGTGCCCGCCGAAGGCTCCAGCAGGCCCACGATCATTTTGGCGATGGTCGATTTTCCCGACCCCGATTCGCCCACCAGCGCGAAAGTCTCGCCGCGCCGGATCTCGAAACTGACATCAGCATTGGCGGTCAGATATTGCTTCTGCGCCCGCTCGATCACCCGGTTCAGCCAGGGCTTCGAGATATCGAAACGCCGCGTCAGCCCTTCGACCTGCAGCAGGACATCACCCGACATTCTGCGCCTCCTTCTCATAGAGCCAGCAGGCGACCTGCCGCGCGCCTGCCCGCGCAACCAGTTCCGGGCGTGCGCTGCGACAGTGATCGAACACGCGCGGGCAGCGCGGGTTGAAGGCGCAGCCTTGCGGGATCGCGTTCAGCCG
>SKIM01000251.1 GCA_007116445.1 Natronohydrobacter sp. | reverse complement strand
CGGTCGGCGACGCGCTGGCCGGTGACCCGGACGTGGTGGATATCGCCGCGGCGGGCGTGGCGGCTGGCGCGGCTGCGGCAACAGAATGGTGGTATCGCCGCGCCAAGGCCACCGGGGGGGCAACCTGATGCTGGGGCTGTCTCTGGGGCTGTCGCTCGGCGCGCAGCGGGCGGGGGGTGGGGCGCCTGCGCTGCCGCTGTTCTGGCAGGTCGGTCCGGAATATTGGGGGGCGTTCAAAAGCGGGTATTTGGACGGACTGGCGGCAACTCCCGATCTTTCCACGGCGACACTCTCCGATATGGGCGCAACACTCCCTGGCGCTAACGATTGGTATGGCGGTGTTCTGGGACCAGACGGAAAGATCTATGGAATTCCGTGGGCCGGCACCGACATCCTTATTATCGATCCTGCGGCCGGCACCGCGACACGGTCCGATATGGGCGCTGATCTGGAGGGGACTAATAAGTGGCTTGGTGGTGTTCTTGGCCCTGACGGAAAAATCTATGGAATTCCGCGGGGCGTCAACAGCATTCTTATTATCGACCCTGTCGCAGGTACAGCAACGCGCTCAGATATGGGCGCTAATCTGGCAGGCAGTAATAAGTGGTATGGCGGTACTCTGGGGCCAGATGGAAAAATCTATGGAGTTCCGCGGAACTCTACCGACATCCTTATTATCGATCCGATTGCAGGTACAGCAACGCGCTCAGATATGGGTGCAACGCTCAGTGGCAGTAATAAGTGGTACGGCAGTGTTCTGGGACCAAACGGTAAAATCTACGGGATACCGTCGGACGCCGACGACATCCTTATTATAGACCCTGTTGCAGGCACCGCAACACGATCCGATATGGGCGCAACGCTCGATGACACTTCGAAGTGGTTTGGTGGCGTTCTGGGACCTGATGGTAAAATCTACGGGATACCGTCGAGTTCAGACGACATCCTTATTATCGACCCGATTGCGGGCACCGCAACACGATCCGATATGGGCGCTGATCTGACAGGCGATAATAAGTGGTGGGGTGGTGTTTTGGGGCCAGACGGTAAAATTTATGGGATGCCACGGAACGCCACCGACATTCTTGTTATCGACACTGTTGCAGGCACCGCGACACGGTCCGATATGGGAGCGACTCTCACTGGCATCAATAAGTGGGTTGGCGGTGTTCTTGGACCTGACGGAAAAATCTACGGGATAGCGTCGGGCACCACCGACATTCTCATTATCGGAAACGGCACGCCCGGCCCGTTGCAGGCGCTCCTGTCGGCGCATCTCAACAAATTGTAAGGAGGTCAAATATGCCAATCTGGTATGTTTTCGAGCGTGCGACGGGCCGGTTCGCTGGATCGGGCACCATGGAAATCCGCAACGATACGCATGACTGCACAGAAACTCCAATCCTCCCAGCCCCTCTATCCGAACCGGAACCTGTATACGACGCAGGCACCGGTGTATGGGGGTGGCGGGCGGATTGGGCGGTGGCGGGCGATTTGCCGTCGCAGGGGCAGGAGGTGGAACTAAACGGCCAGACATGGGTTTCGCAGATGAATGGCAACTTCTGGCCAGTGGGCGTGGTCGGCCCGTGGCTGCCCAAGCCTGCTGAGAGCGTCGAGCCGTGGGAGGCGGGGCGGGTCTATGTTGCCCCGGTGCAAGTGTTGGGCGACGGAAGAATTTGGCAGTTGCAAGCAGGGTCAAGCCCTGAAACCGCCGCAGTCGGCCGCGAGCCGTGGCAGGCCTATATGTGGGCGGTGTGGCAGGAGGTACTGCCGTGACCCGCCTCCCCGCCCTCGCCGCTGCCCTCGCCCTGCTGGCGGCCACCCACGGCGCCGCATGGTGGCACGGCCGGGCAGGGGAGCGTGCCAAATGGCAGGCGGCCTCCGCAGAGCAGCGCGGGCGGCTGGACGCTGCCCACGACGCGACCCGGCAGGCGAGCCAGCGCGCGGCGGGGCTGGCGCGCGAGCGGGACAGGCTGGCGGCCGATCTGGTCGCGCTGTCGGACGCGGACGCAGACGCCGGCCGGGTGGCGCTGCCCGCGCGGGCGATGGGGTGGGTCGGTGCGAGATAAGAATACCCGATAGCGGGTGTCGCCGGGCCGAGCGTCAACGGCCATGACAGAGAGTGAGACAGATGAGCAAAGACGAAATCGAGATTGAAGCCGAAATCAAGGCCAAAGGGCTGAACGCCCCACGGCTCAGCCCGGACATGATCGACGCGACCATCGTGTCGGAGATGTATCACGTATTCCCCGGAACGACGCTGACCATCTGCGCCCTGACGCTGCGCAACGGCTATATCGTGACGGGGGAAAGCGCGGCGGCATCCCCGCAGAACTTCGACGCCGCCATCGGGCGCAAGATCGCGCGTGACAACGCCCGCAACAAGATCTGGGCGTTGGAAGGCTACCTGCTGCGCGAGCGGCTGGCCGTATGATGCGCGGGGCCGTCATGGTGATCGCTGTGGCGGCCCTCGCCGGCTGCGTCCGCGCGCCGCTGGAGCTGTCGCCCCCGCCGGCCGATCTGCTGGAGCCGTGCCCCGCGCCGCTGGTGTTGCCCCTGCGCGACGCGACGCAGGGGGAAGTTGTCCGCTGGTGGGGCGCAGACAGGGGCGCGCTCAGGGCGTGCGGTGATCGGCACGAGGCGCTGGCGGGCTGGGCGCGGGCTGTGGCGCGGTGAGGGCGGCGAGGGCGCGCGACATTCTAAGCCTCGGGCCGCCCACATCTGCGCCACGCCGGTCAAGCGCCAGATCGAAGTCTCTCGCGGCATCCGCCACTTCCCGCAGCCTCTCCACCTCGGCGCGCAGGGCTTCAATCTCAGCGACTAACGCCTCAGCGTGCTCCCTTCGCCCGATGGCGTCTCTCCCGAAGTGGCACCGCCCCAACTTGCATGTGGGGCAAGTCCGAGGATAAGGCCCGCCGGCTTCTTGCTGTTCAATCTTGCAGATGGTCATGGGGCTTTCCCTTCGCTGCAGCGGGCACGGCGCTGGTGTCTGGTGTGTCAGTCATGGGCGGGGCTCCTTCTGCGGTTTCACGTTTCGCGGTTCGTTCGCTGCATGTCCCGGGGATGGTTTCAGCGGGGCGCGTTGATCCACAACGATATGCGCCGGCTTGCAAATCCGGTGCGCAGAGTTGCGCTCCGAGGTTCGCTGAACCTTGCCAGCCGGGCCGAACCGTGAACCTGGGGCCTGCGCGTGCCGAAAGATTGCGCTCTCGTCACCAAACGCCAATAGCTTGGCCGGGCGCCCCATTTTTGCCAAGGTTGGGGTCGTGAGTTCGAATCTCATCGCCCGCTCCAATAAAACAAGGCAAACCCCGCCTTGCAAAAAAGTTCCCCTCGGTTCATCGGACCAAGCGCACGGTCGGAAGCTCCAGCGCCTCGGCGGCGCGGCGCAGGTATTCGGGGCTGTATCGGGCGTAATGCTGCGCGGTCACCCGCACGCTGCTGTGCCCCATGTATTGGCTGATTTCGTCCATCGGCACCCCTGCCTCGGCCATGCGGCAGGCGGCGGTGTGGCGCAGCACATGCGGCGACACGTCGGTCAGGCGGGCGCGGCGGCACAGGGCCGCAAAGCCCTTCTTGATCGACTTCACCGGCCCGCCGGCCCACTCGACCACATAGGGCGACAGCGCGGCCTCGCGCGCCGACACCAGCGCGGCGCGGGCGGTGTCGTTGATCGGCGGCGTGCTGCGCCCCTTCCGGGTCAGCATGTCCGGCCGGCGCAGATAGATGCGCCCGCCCTCGAGGTCGACGCGATCCCACGTCAGCTCCAGGATGGCAGTCACGCGCGCGGCGGTGGTCAGCATCAAGATCGCGGCCAGACGGATGTGATGCTCGGCTTCGGCCTCGAGCAGGCGCACAATCTCCGCATCCGTCAGCCGCCGATCCTTCGGCGCGGGCTGGCTCGGCCGCTCTATGTGCGGCGCGCGGTCAATCATCCTCATCTTCTCGGCCCAGTTCAGCGCGCTGCGAAGCTGCCCGAGGTGCGTCCATATCGTGCCCTCGGCCAGCCCGGCGGCGCGGCGCGCGTCTGCATAGGCGCGACAATCGGCAGTCGTGATCTGGTCGGGCCGCAGGGCGCCGAAGTGCGGCAGGATCGTCTTGCCGGTGTGGCGCATGTTCTCGACCACCGGCCGGCCCGCGCGCTCCAAACAGAAGGCCGCCCACACGTCCGCCACGGTCAGCGGGCCTCGCGCGATGG
>SKIM01000047.1 GCA_007116445.1 Natronohydrobacter sp. | reverse complement strand
GCCAGACAGGCCAGCGCGTTCATCCCGAAATGCGCGCCGGAATTGGCCAGCCGCACTGCCAGCCGCAGCGGCCCCACCTGAGCATGCATCACCAGCGCGCTGTCCGTCTGGGTCATGTCATGCAACCGCACCTCTTCGGCCCTTGCACCGAAAGGCAGGCAACGCGCCCCGCTGGCTTCCGCCGCGGCTGCTAGGATCGGGCTGGTGGGCAGATCCGCGGGGTAGATGGCATGAGCATCGCCCTCCAGGCCACAGAAGATGCTCGCTTTTTCATGCGCGATCCCCTCGATGTTCTCAAAGGCTTCAAGATGCGCGGGGGCGATGGTTGTGACCAGCGCGACATGCGGGCGCGCCAACTTTGCCAGCGGTGCAATTTCGCCAGGGTGGTTCATTCCGATCTCGATGACCGCAAAATCAGCATGCGGATCCAGCCGGGCGAGTGTGATCGGAACGCCCCAATGATTGTTGAAACTGGCCTCGGCGGCATGGGTAGGGCCGAAATCCGCCAGCATTTCGCGCAGCATTTCCTTGGTCGAGGTCTTGCCCGCAGAGCCAGTCACCGCGATGACCTTCGCGCGGGCGCGGGCACGGCCTGCCGCGCCCAGGGCGGTCAGCGCCTCCATCACATCCGCCACGATCAGAAGCGGCGCATCGTCAGCAATGCCGGGCGGGCGGTGAGAAACGAGCGCGGCCGCCGCGCCTTTTTCCAGTGCCTGGGCTACGAAATCATGCCCGTCGCGCGCGGCTTTCAGCGCGATGAACAGATCACCCGGCTGCAAACTGCGCGTGTCAATGGATATGCCCTGCGCGACCCAGTCACAGGTCACCTGCCCGCCTGTGGCGCGGGCTGCGTCAGAGGCCGTCCAGAGCGTCATGCCCGTGACTCCAGCGCGGCAATCGCCACGGAAGCCTGCTCGACATCATCGAAAGGATAGACCGTATCGCCAACAATCTGGCCCGTCTCATGTCCTTTGCCTGCGATCAGCAGCGCATCCCCTGGTGCCAGCGCATCAACCGCACGCAGGATCGCTTCTGCACGGTCAGCGACCTCATTGGCTTCCGGGCAACCCGCCAGGATCGCGGCGCGGATCGTCGCAGGATCTTCGGATCGCGGATTATCATCCGTGACATAGGCGATATCGGCCTGCTCTGCCGCCGCGCGGCCCATCAGCGGGCGCTTGCCCTTGTCGCGGTCGCCCCCGGCCCCGAAAACCACGATCAGCCGGCCCATGACATGCGGGCGCAGCGCCTTCAGCGCGACTTCCAGCGCCGCAGGCGTATGGGCATAATCGACAAAAACCGGCGCGCCATTGGAGCGCGTGCCTGCCAGTTGCATGCGCCCGCGCACCCCTTCGAGACGCGGCAGGCGCATGGCGATCTCGGGCATCTCAGCCCCGCAGGCGAGGACAAGACCGACCGCAGCCAACACGTTTTCGGCCTGAAACCCGCCGATCAGGGGCAGATGCTCCTGATAGATGCGTTCGGCATAGGAAAAGCGCAGCGTCTGGCCCGCCGCATCATAGCGCTGATCAAGGATGCGCAGATCGCTTTCCTCGGCATGGCCGATCGTCAAGCTGCCCTGTCCGCGCGCCTCGGCGATGCTCAGGATATCCGGCCCCGCCGGGTCGTCCATATTCACAACCGCGACGCCATCATCCGGCAGAACACGGTCGAAAAGCTGCGCCTTGGCCGAGAGATAGGCCTCCATCGTCAGGTGATAATCCAGATGATCCTGGCTCAGATTGGTGAAAGCGGCCGCCCTGAGGCCGACCCCATCAAGGCGCCGCTGCTCCAGCCCGTGCGATGACGCTTCCATCGCGCCATGGGTGACACCCGCCTGCGCCATTTCAGCGAGCAGGCGATGCAGCGTGATCTGGTCGGGCGTCGTTTGGGCAAGCGGTGCCGAAAACGCACCCTCAATGCCCGTGGTGCCGATATTGGCCGCCTCATGGCCCAGTTGCGTCCAGATCTGGCGCGCGAAACTCGCAACCGAGGTCTTGCCATTGGTCCCGGTCACCGCGACCATCGTGGCGGGCTGCGCGCCAAACCACAGCGCCGCAGCCCCGGCAAGCGCTGCGCGCGGATCTTCGGCCAGAACAAGCGCAGCTGAGCTATTCGCCAGCACCTCGGCGGCGATCTCGGCACCTTCGCGGTCGGTCAGCACGGCGGCCGCCCCCATGCGCAGCGCATAGGTGATGAATTCCGCCCCATGGACGCGGCTGCCCGGGATCGCGGCAAAAAGTGCCCCCTCGCGGACGGCACGGCTGTCAATGGCCAGCCCTGTGACCGTGACATTGCCGCCCCTTGATGGGCTGAGGCCGAGCGCCGAGAGCGGGCGGGGGGGCTGATCGGTCACGCAGTGGCACTCCTGACGGCGAAAAAGATACGGCCTGTTACTCCAGAATGGCGCGCGGCTTCAATGGCCCTGTGCAAGCCGCTCATTGACCTTTTCCAGCGAAACCGGACGCAAGCCAAGCAGCGGCGCCACGCGGCGGGTGATTTCGGCCGAAACCGGCACAGCGGTCCAACCGGCTGTGCGGCGCGGCTCCGGCCCTGTGGTGTCAACTGGCTCATCCAGCGTGACGACCAGGACATAGCGCGGCTCATGGGAGGGGAAGACACTCGCAAAGGTCGCCAGCACTGCATCCTTCTTGTAGCCGCCCCCGCGTGGGTTGGGCTTGTCGGCAGACCCGGTCTTGCCCCCTACGGGATAACCGGGAATACGCGCGAAAGAGGCTGTGCCTTCCTGAACGACCTGATGCAGCATCAACCGTTTTTGTGCCGACGTGCGCGCTGATATGATCTGTGGACCAGGCTGCAAAGCCTCGGTTTTCAGCAGGGTAGGCGTGACTCGATATCCGCCATTGACCAGCGTCGCATAGCCTGCCGCCAGCGCCAGCGGGCTGGTGGACAAGCCGTGCCCGTAGGAAATCGTCATCACCGACAGATCGGACCAACGCGCTGGCAGCAACGGGCGGGCGCGGGCAGCCTCGGCGAGTTCAAGCGGCATCGTGTCGAGAAAACCGAATTTACGCAGAAACTCCTGCTGACGCTCTGCGCCGATAGGCTGCATGATCCGCGCCGTGCCAATATTGGAGGATTTGACCATCACATCCTTGACCGAAAGCTGCGGCCCGTAGTTTCGGAAATCACGAATGCGGAAACGGCCGAATGTCAGCGGGCCGCGCGTGTCGATCATCGTCTCGGGCGTCACGGTGCCTTCTTCAAGGCCCTGCGCCACAGCAAAGGCTTTCATCACCGAGCCCAATTCGTAATAGCCTTGCACCGCGCGATTGAAGAGCGGGCTGTCAGCGGGCTCGCCCTCGGTGGGCGGTGGCGGCCTGTTGTTGGGGTCAAAATCAGGCAGTGACACAAGGCTGATCACCTCGCCGCTATAGATATCCATCAACACCGCCGTGGCGCCGCGCGCATTCAGCATCTGCTTGCCGCCCTCAAGCACCTCGGTCACAGTTGCCTGAACGGTCAGATCAAGCGAGAGTTGGAGCGGCTTGTCGATCTGTTCAGGGTCACGCAAACGCTCTTCGAAGAACAGCTCTGCTCCTGCGACGCCAATCACTTCCGCCGCGCGCACACCCTGCTGACCGAAACTGGCCCCGCCCAAGACATGCGCCGCCATGCGACCATTCGGGTAAAGCCGCATTTCGCGTGGACCAAAGAGCAACCCAGGCTCGCCAATATCATGCACCGCCTGCACCTGCTCCGGCGAAAGCCGGGTGCGGATCCAGATGAAGCGGCGATTGGGATCGGTGAAGCGCGCTTCCATACGCGCGCCATCGATATCCGGGAAGATGCGTGCCAGCGCGCGCGCGGCATGTTGCGGATCAACCATGCGTCGGGTTTCCGCGTAAAGCGCATGAGTCGCCAGATTCGTCGCCAGCACACGGCCATGGCGATCCACGATATCTGCCCTTGCGCTTGAGATATTCTCGCTGACCCCACGCGCCAGCTCGACGGGGGTGGTGGCGGCCAGAAGCCCCATCCGCGCGCCGAGAATCACGAAAGCCGACATGAAAACCAATGCCAGAACAAGAAGTCGGCCCTCGGCACGGCTGCGCGCGCGGTCGCGCGCAGCTTCCTGACGCAAGCGGCGGTTTTCCTGCTCGATGTGATCGGGGTTCTCACCTGTTGCGCGGGCCGCGAGGATGCGCGCAAGAGGACGCAGGGGCGTGCGGATCATAGCGGCTCCTCCTGCCCAAGGCTCAACGAGACGGGCACAGCCACCCCTGCCTCGTAGACATCCACCGCATCCGTGATCACGGC
The DNA here is from genome assembly GCA_007116445.1 of Natronohydrobacter sp. Taxonomy (GTDB): domain Bacteria; phylum Pseudomonadota; class Alphaproteobacteria; order Rhodobacterales; family Rhodobacteraceae; genus Roseinatronobacter. Next base: position 10,583 of record SKIM01000047.1, on the reverse strand, counting down.
ACGCGGAACCGGCAGCGGATAGACGATCTGCCCGATTTCACCGAAATGCGCGCCCGTCATCGGCACCAGTTTCAGCTCGGCGAAATTCACATCGACCAGATCGCGCAAGCGGTCAGGGCGGTTCAGATAGGCCCATTCCGCGCGCTGGATGCTGATCGCCTCCTCAAGGGCCGCAATCTCGCGTTCCAGACTGCGGCGCTCGTTCATCGCCTGCTGCGTCAGATGGTTCTCGCGGTACGCCCATGCGGCCAATGCGATCACGGACAAGGCCGTGCACAGATACAAGAGACTTCGCATGACTGTTCTACCTCTTTTTGTCCATCGCAAGGGCCGGAAGGCCCAGTTCATCCTTTGGCGCAGCCCCGGCGGGCGCATCAAGCCTTTCAGCCATGCGCAACCGCGCCGAGCGCGCGCGCGGATTATCCTCCAGTTCCTGCGCATCCGCGACGACGCCACTGCGCTGGATCAACCGAAAGCGGGCCGCATTCTGTGGGGCTGCAGGACTGTAACGATTGCCGCGCCCGCCCTGCCCTGACCGCACCGCGAGAAAGCGCTTCACCACGCGATCTTCCATTGAATGGAAACTGACCACGGCAAGCTTTCCACCCGGTTTCAAGGCGCGCTCTGACGCCTCCAGCCCTGCGACCAGCGCGGTGAATTCCGCGTTCACGGCGATGCGCAGCGCCTGAAAACTACGCGTCGCCGGATGGCTCTGGCCCGGTTTGGGGCGCGGCAGGCAGCTGGCCACGATTTCAGCCAGTTGCAGCGTTGTCTCGATCGGCGCCTCGGCCCGCGCCCGCACGATCGCCCGCGCGATGCGACGCGACGCGCGCTCCTCGCCGAAGTGATAGAGAATATCGGCCAGCGCCGATTCTTCCTCTTGATTGACCAGGTCGCGCGCCGAAGGCCCGCTTTGCGCCATGCGCATGTCGAGCGGGCCATCCTTGGCAAAGGAAAACCCCCGCGCGGCCTGATCGAGCTGCATGGACGAGACACCAAGATCGAGCACCACCCCATCGATCAGGTCAGCGGCATGCGCGTCGAGCTGGGCGAAATTGCCTTCGACCAATCGAAGCCGGTCGCCATAGCACGCGCCCCAGTCGCGCGCCATCTCCAGCGCCAGTGGATCCTGATCGACTCCGATGACCTGATCGGCGCCCGCATCAAGCAGCGCGCGCGCATATCCACCCGCTCCCAGCGTGCCGTCAAGCCAGACACCGCAGATCGGGGCCAGATGCTGCAGGATCGGACGCAACAGAACAGGGATATGCGGAGGTTTTGCCGCGTCCTGCATCACGCCTCGCCGCTGGACCGCTGGGCTGAAGAAAACAGCACCCGCATGTCGAAATCGGGCGCGAGATCTTCATCCTCGTCTTCTTCATCATCGGCCCCATAGAGCCCTTCATAGGTCGCATTCTTCCAGACCTGAAAGTGATCGTTCATCCCGACGAAACGGGCTTTTTCATCGGCGACAAGTTCAAGTTTGTCGCGCAGCGATTGCGGCAGGATAATCCGGCCATCCTCGTCGATCTGCGCCTCGATGGAATGGGCATGATAGACGCGCTCGAGCTTCTTGCGCTCGGGCGATCCGGGCGGCATCGCATCAATGCTAGCATCTATCGCCTCCATCGCATTCAGCGTGAAGCAGTCCAGACGCTTCTGGAATTTCAGACCAAAAACAATGATGAAATTCGGGCGCTGCCCTGCGCTCCAGTCGGGATCGCCCTCTTCAATGACACGGCGAAACGAAGCAGGAACCGAAACCCGGCCCTTTGCATCCACCTTCTGGTGGTATGTGCTTCTGAACCTGCGTGCCACTGCGCGGCGGTCCTTGTAATTGTCGCGCGCCTGATCTGACGCTCAAAATGAAAACGGCGGATCGAGCTGCTGCCACCGCTCGATCCGCCGACTGTCCCATCGCTGGGGCCCGGTTGGCGCTCACTCCTTGGGGGAGGGGATGCTGCTCGCGAGCGCGCCGGATCTCTTTTTTGATGAGCGAGTTGCCTGTATGAACTCTTTGCCTCGGTGGGGTCTTGGTGCCCCTTGCTGCTCGCTTATCGTGCTACCGGGATGCCATGGAACTGGGTGGTCATCAAGGAAAAAGATGGAACCCGATGGAAGTCAGATGCGCTCATGTCGATGCAATTATCCACAGCATCCTGTGGATTCCCGTTAATATTTACCACATCTTGTGAGAACAATTCAGGCTCAACACGAAATAGATGCGCGCTCCTCCGAAAATGAAGGCGCAAATCAAAGTTCCAGAAAATCCCGGAACAATGAGCAAGCAGCGCAAACTGTTGCGTTCGAGCAACGAAATTACGCGCCGAAATGCAGGGATTTGCAAAAAGACTCGTGGAAAAGACCTCGATTTTGAGGATTCACGCCGAATCACTGCGCTGTGATTCGGCGTGATTTTGCGTTTCCGCCGTCAGAACGAAAACCTGTGCCATAGAATTCCATGGCCGGCCATGTGTCGCATCCCGTCAGGGTCCATCTACGGCCAAACGGCTCAGAGAAGGTCGATCAACCGGCGCGCCATGCGCTCATAGGCAGCTGCCACCGGGCTGTCGGTCGCTGCGACCGGCATCCCGCCATCACTGGCCAGACGCACCTCGACACTCAGCGGCAGCTCACCGAGAAAATCATAACCCTGCCGCTCGGCCTCGCGCCGCACGCCGCCTTCGCCGAAAATATGCTCTTCATGCCCACATTTGGGGCAGATGAAGGTCGACATGTTTTCGACCAGGCCCAAAATGGGGGTTTTGAGCGTCTGAAATGCGCGCAGCGCCTTGCGCGCATCCAGAAGCGCCACATCCTGCGGGGTTGAGACGACCACGGCCCCGCGCACATCGAATTTCGAGCAAAGCGTCAGCTGAATATCGCCCGTCCCGGGCGGCATATCCACGATCAGCACATCAAGCGCGCCCCATTCGACCTGCGTCAGCAACTGCTGCAGCGCCCCCATCAACATCGGACCGCGCCAGATCACGGCCTCGTCTTCCTTCAACATCAACCCAATGGAGATCATTGTCACGCCATGCGCTTGCAGCGGAATGATCGTTTTGCCATCGGGCGAGGCCGGTCGGCGCTCCACGCCCATCATCCGTGGCTGGCTGGGGCCGTAGATATCAGCATCCAGAAGCCCCACGCGCAAGCCATGCCGCCCCAGCGCCACAGCAAGGTTCGACGCGACAGTGGATTTTCCGACTCCCCCCTTGCCGGAACCGACCGCAATGATGTTGGTGATGCCCTTGATCTTCTGTTTGTCAGGCTGGGCAGCCGGGTGACGGCCCAATTTCAGCGCGGGCGCAGGCCCTTTCGCTGGCGCAGAGGCCGCATGCGCCGTGATCGCGACACTGACACGCTCAACCCCCTCCAACGCCTCGACAGCGGCCTGCGCCGCCGTACGCACAGGTGCCAGAGCACGCGCTGCATCTGGGGTCGCAGCTTCGATGACAAAGCGCACAGCGCCATCTTCGACCACAAGTGCGCGCACCAGATCATGTGAAATCAGGCTGCCGCCTTCGGGCAGCGCGATCTTGTCCAGAACCGCCAGAATGTCGTCGCGCAAGGTGCTCATCAGATCTTCCTCGTTATCATGCATGCGAAACATGTACATTTTACCGGTAACGACAAGTCAAATGACACATCAGCTGCGCATTGCCCAATCCGAATGGTCGTGCAAGACTCGGTGCCGCTGATATCGGGGGGGGGGATTACCGTGAGTGACTGTCTGTTTTGCAAGATCGCATCCGGGGCATTGCCGGCACATATCCTGCATGAAGACGATGAGATCATGGCATTTCTGGATCTGCATCCCATCCGCAAAGGGCATGCGCTGGTCATTCCGAAGGCCCATTACACATGGTTCGAAGATCTGCCGGTGCCACTGGCCACCCGGATCACGAGCTGCGCGCAAACACTCGCCCGCTCGATGAAACGGCTTTATGGTGTCGAACGCGTGGCGATGTTCTATACCGGAATCCATGTGGCACACGCGCATGCACATGTCGTGCCCATGTTCCACATTCACGATGTCACCTCGGCATTCTACCTGTCAGACGGCACAGAGGGCTTCAGCACCCCCGCGCCATTGCCTGCTTCAGAAATGGCTGAAACGGCGGAGGCGTTGCGTCGCGAAGTGTTAACGCAATCGTAAGGGCGGTGCGAAATGCGCCAATGAAGTTGCCATTCTGGCGATCTCGCGTCTAATTTTCTCGCAGATCATGACTTCCCTAGCGTAAACTTGCACTTAGCGCATAGCCGCATTGCAGCATTATTCATTGTGCGAGCGCAGCAATCGACTATCTTCACCTCAACACAAGCGAAAGAGTTTGAGTAAAGGTGTCGCTGTAATGGCAAATGTAGCTGAAAATATGAGCGTGACGCATCGTCCTGCAATATTTGGACGTGTGTTGGCAGAAATTCGCTCCGCACTGCAGAAGCGTCGGGTTTATAAGCAGACTTATACTGAGCTCAGCAATCTGAGCACGCGTGAACTGGATGACCTCGGCATCTCGCGGTCGATGATATCGCGGCTGGCCTATGAGGCGGCGAACAAGGTTTAGGTTTCGACCCCCTCCTCCTCCCTGGGGTTCGATTGCGGCGGTGAACTTCCTCTTCCTCCCTGAGGTTCACCGCCATGAAATTCCGGGAAAGGCATGAATTTGCCTTTGACCGGCTCAAGAACGTCGCTCCTCTCCTCCTCCCTGGGAGCGCACGTAGGAACAGCCAGGCTCTCCTCCTCCCTGCCTGATGTTCCGAGAATAACGGGTCCATTGGGCTCGACACAGATGCGGGCCTCCTCCTCCTCCCTGAGGTCACGCACAATCGGCGGCAGTCCCCTCCTCCTCCCTGGGACTGCCGCCTTTTCATATGCGATGACAGCCAGACGAGCAGCACGCATGCTGCCCCCCCCCCCGGCGCGGCTTCACATAACTCCAGCCTCAGAAAGGCACGTCATCAACCTTTTCTGCTGCGACGACGAATTTCGCGACAATATGGCGTGCGCCGGATTTCTCGAATTCGATGAACAGCTTGTCGCCTTCAACTGACGCGACATGACCATAGCCGAACTTCTGATGAAACACCCGGGCACCGATTTCGAAAGCCGGGCTGGCCGCGCCATCGATCACCATGGTTTTCGCCTCGCGCGGCTGCGAGACAGGTCGACTGCCCGACGCCTGCAACCGCCGCCAACCAGGGGAATTGTAGACATCCGCACGTTCTGCACGCGCCTCAACCGTGCTGGACGTCGTAATCCCGCCACCATAAAGCCCCGGCGGGGTCAGCACCTCAACATGCGCGCCGGGCAGTTCATCGACGAAACGCGACGGCATTTGCGACTGCCACTGCCCGTAAACCCGCCGATTGGCCGCAAAACTGATCGTGCAGATCTGCTCGGCGCGTGTGATTCCGACATAGGCAAGGCGGCGTTCTTCTTCCAGCCCCTTGAGGCCCGATTCATCCATCGAGCGCTGCGACGGAAACAGCCCGTCTTCCCATCCCGGCAAGAAAACGACCGGAAATTCCAGCCCCTTGGCACCATGCAAGGTCATGATCGAAACTTTGGCCTCGCCTGCATCACTGTCATTATCCATGATCAGCGCGATATGTTCGAGAAAACCCTGCAGGTTCTCGAAGTTTTCCAGCGCCTTGATCAACTCCTTGAGATTGTCGAGACGCCCCGGCGCTTCGGGGGTTTTGTCATTCAGCCACATCTCTGTATAGCCTGACTCTTCGAGGATTTGCTCGGCCAATTCGATATGGTTGAGGGCTGCGGCCTCAGGGCGGATCACTTCGATCAGATCGTCTTCGGCCTCAGCAAGGCCAGTCGTGCCAACAGCGCTGTGCCAGCGCGCAATACCCTCGATCAAGGCGCGCAGCTGCCCTGCGCCCTTGCCCTTGATCTCACCTTGTTCCAGCGCAATCGCCGCCCCGGCGACAAGGCTGACGTCATTGGCGCGGGCGATGCGCTGGATGACCTGTTGCGCCTTGTCTCCCAACCCGCGCTTGGGTGTGTTCACGATCCGCTCAAAGGCCAGATCATCAGTCGGGCTGACAGCAAGCCGGAAATAGGCCAATGCATCGCGGATTTCCAACCGCTCATAAAACCGCGGCCCACCAATCACGCGATAGGGCAGACCGATGGTCAGGAACCGATCCTCGAATGCCCGCATCTGATGGCTGGCGCGCACTAGAACCGCCATCTGGTCAAGGCTGAACGGCTCCAGCCCACGCGTTCCGCGCGTCAGATCCTCGATCTGCTCGCCGATCCAGCGCGCCTCTTCCTCGCCGTCCCAATGGCCAATCAACCGGACCTTCTCGCCCGCGCGCGCTTCGGTCCACAGCGTTTTCCCCAGCCGGTCCTCATTGCCCGCGATCACTTCACTGGCGGCGGCCAGAATATGCGGTGTCGAGCGGTAATTCTGCTCCAGCCGGACCACGGTCGCCCCGGGAAAATCGCGCTCAAACCGCAGGATATTGCCCACTTCCGCGCCGCGCCAGCCATAGATCGACTGGTCATCATCGCCGACACAGCAGATATTCTTGTGCCCTTCTGCCAGCAAACGCAGCCACAGATACTGCGCAACATTGGTGTCCTGATACTCATCGACCAAAATATAGCGGAATCGTTTCTGATAACTTTCGAGCACATCTCCATGGCTTTGGAAAATCGTCACGCAATGCAGAAGCAAATCACCGAAATCGCAGGCATTCAACGTTTTCAGCCGTTCCTGATAGGCAGCGTATAGTTCCGTGCCGCGGTTGTTGAATGCGCTGGCTTCGGAGCTTGGCACCTGGTCGGGCCGCCAGGCGCGGTTTTTCCACTGATCGATGATGGACGCGAGCAGTCGCGCAGGCCAACGTTTGTCGTCAATGTTGGCGGCTGCGATCAGCTGCTTGAGCAGGCGCAACTGATCGTCGCTGTCGAGGATGGTGAAGTTCGATTTCAGCCCGACCAGTTCGGCATGACGACGCAGCAGTTTGGCACTGATTGAATGGAACGTGCCAAGCCAGGGCATGCCCTCAACCGCTTCGCCCAGATATCCGCCCACACGCAGCTTCATTTCGCGCGCGGCCTTGTTGGTGAAAGTGACCGCCAGAATGCCTGACGGATAGGCGCGGCCCGTGTTCAAAAGATGCGCGATTCGCGCTGTCAGGGCCTTGGTCTTCCCGGTCCCCGCCCCGGCCAGCATCAACACAGGCCCATCGAGCGTCTCGACCGCCTGTCGTTGCGCGGTGTTCAGCCCGTCAAGATAGGGCGCGGGACGCGCTGCCATGGCGCGTGCGGAGAGCGGAAGGTCGGCATTGAAATCTGTCATGCGACAAGCATATCGAAGGACCGCCACAAGGAAAAGCGGTGTTCATACTCTGTTCGCAGATAAATTACCGAAAAGACAGACGCGGCGATACATCACGAAATCCCTGCAGGAAACTGGCAAAAAGGATGTTCACCCTTCGATCAGCAGAAAGGTCATGAGGGTTTGCCGACAATTCCGTCAGCGATATTCCTGACTTGCTGGCGACCTGCGCAAGGTCGGCACGCGGCACAAGTGCCATGTTCCAGTCTGGAAATGCCCGCTCCGCCGGGCGCGAGTCGGAAAGGGTCAGGATATTGGCGTGGCGTTTGTCAGTGCGTATCCGCGACAGAAGTGCAGCGATAGCGGCCGCAGGCCCTTCGACCACCTGAAAGAAACAGCTGTCATGATATGCAAGCAGGCCAGTGACGCCATCCCGCTGGTTATTGTGCCGCGACACGGTCAGGATATCGTCCAGATCTGAGGTCGAGAAACCTTGCGCTGCACTACTGAGATAAATCAATCGCCGCAATTGCGCCCCCAAACACTGACATGAAATATCAGACTGCCCCCGAATCGATGAAGATCGGGTAAAGCGGCGGCGGCTTGCCAAGGCGAATTCTGCGTGTTTGTGTCTGGTAGCGCCTTGGAGCGGATATTGGCGATGACACTTGACCTGCGGTTTCCAGCGCTGTCGGATATGAAGCACGCCTGTCAGCGGCGGGTGCCGCATTTTGTCTGGGAATATCTTGATAGCGCCACAGGAACCGAATCGGTCAAGCCACGCAACCGCGCGGCGCTTGACCAGATCCTGTTTCGACCTGCCATCCTGCGCGGCCCGATCACACCAGAGCTGAACACGCAGCTTCTGGGTCAGGAATTCTCGCTGCCAGTGGGGATTGCACCAGTGGGGATGTCGGGGCTGATCTGGCCCGGCGCGGAAATATCCCTTGCCCGCATGGCAGAGCGTCAGCGCCTGCCCTATTGCCTCAGCACCGTCGCCACGCAGCTGCCCGAGACCATCGGCCCGATTGCGGGCGATATGGGCTGGTTTCAACTCTATCCGCCAAAAGACCCTGGTATTCGTGCAGATTTACTCCGCCGTGCCCGCGCGGCGGGATTTCAGGTTCTGGTGCTGACGGTCGATCTGCCTGGCCCCTCGCGGCGTGAACGGCAATTGCGCGCACAGCTCGCGATTCCGCCGAAATTGACGCCATCAATGCTATGGCAGATCGCCCGTCGTCCTGCATGGGCGCTTGGGACTTTGCGCCACGGCCAACCCCGGCTGCGCCTGATGGAGAGTTATCTCAAACTCGACGGCAATGCGCCCTCGACGGCCCATGCGGGCTATCTGCTGCGTGCTGCGCCCGATTGGGACTATCTGCGGGCCGTGCGTGCGCTGTGGTCCGGCGCGCTGGTCGTGAAGGGCGTGCTCGACCCCGATGATGCAGCTCCGCTCCGCGCCGAGGGGGTTGATGCGATCTGGGTGTCCAACCATGGCGGCCGACAGTTCGATGCTGCACCGGACCCTCTGGATGCGCTGCGACGTATGCGCGCAGCGCTGGGGCCGGATTTTCCACTGATTGTCGATGGCGGGATCGAATCGGGGCTCGATGTGCTGCGCGCATTCGCCTGTGGCGCGAATTTCACCATGATCGGGCGCGGATGGCACTATGCGCTGGGCGCTTTGGGAGAAATCGGGCCTGCGCATCTCGCACAGGTGCTGCGCGACGATCTGATCGCCAATATGACGCAGATCGGAATCGCGTCACCCGACCAGGCCGCGACGCAGCTCTGGGAGACAGGCAATTCCGGCGGCGGAATCTAACGAAACCCAACAAACCCTTTACTGCAACGCAGAAATCGGCCTAGAAATTTGACCAATAACGCGTGAGCAGACGCCACAGGGGGACAACATGGCCGAATTCAAGAAAATCCTGATCGCCAATCGCGGCGAAATCGCCATTCGGATCATGCGGGCTGCCAATGAACTCGGCAAACGCACCGTGGCTGTCTATGCTGAAGAAGACAAGCTGGGCCTGCATCGGTTCAAGGCAGATGAAGCCTACCGCATCGGCGAAGGGTTGGGGCCAGTCGCGGCCTATCTGTCGATCGAGGAAATCATCCGGGTCGCCAAGGCCTCGGGCGCGGATGCGATCCATCCGGGCTACGGGCTTCTGAGCGAGAACCCTGCCCTAGTCGATGCCTGTGCAGCCAACGGGATCACCTTCATCGGCCCGAAAGCCGAGACGATGCGCGCCTTGGGCGACAAGGCCAGCGCGCGGCGCGTCGCAATTGACGCGGGCGTGCCAGTGATCCCCGCGACGGAGGTTCTGGGCGACGATATGGACGCAATCCGCGCCATGGCCGCAGAGGTAGGATATCCGCTGATGCTCAAGGCCAGCCATGGCGGCGGCGGGCGCGGGATGCGGCCCATCATGGCGGCCGACGAGATCGAGGCGAAAGTGCGCGAGGGCCGCCGCGAGGCAGAGGCCGCTTTTGGCAATGGCGAGGGCTATCTGGAGAAGATGATCCTGCGCGCGCGCCATGTGGAAGTGCAGCTTCTGGGCGATACCCATGGCAATCTCTACCATCTCTATGAGCGCGACTGCACTGTGCAGCGGCGCAACCAGAAAGTCGTCGAGCGCGCACCTGCCCCCTATCTGAGCGACGCACAACGCGCCGAGGTCTGCGAGCTGGCGCTCAAGATCGGGCGCGCTGTGGGCTATCAGAACGCGGGAACGGTCGAGTTCCTGATGGATATGGACGATGAACAGTTCTACTTCATCGAAGTGAACCCGCGCGTGCAGGTTGAACACACAGTAACCGAGGAAGTGACGGGCATCGATATCGTCAAGGCCCAGATCCGCATCGCCGAAGGGGCCACGCTGTCGGAAGCCACAGGCACGCCATCGCAGGGCGATGTGACGCTCACGGGCCATGCGCTGCAATGTCGGGTAACCACCGAAGATCCGCTGAACAATTTCATCCCCGATTATGGTCGCCTGACCGCTTATCGCTCGGCCACAGGCATGGGCATCCGGCTCGATGGCGGCACCGCCTATGCGGGGGGCGTCATCACGCGGTATTATGACTCGCTTCTGGTCAAGGTCACGGCCTGGGCTCCCAATCCTGATGAGGCGATCCAGCGGATGGACCGCGCGCTGCGTGAGTTCCGCATCCGGGGCGTGAGCACCAATCTGGATTTCGTGATCAACCTGCTCAAGCATCCGACCTTTCAGGATATGAGCTACACGACGAAATTCATCGACACGACCG
>SKIM01000289.1 GCA_007116445.1 Natronohydrobacter sp. | reverse complement strand
CATTTTCGGGGCCAATCTGGGCACGACGACAGGTGCTTGGCTGATCGCCGGGATCGGGCTGAAAGTGGATATTGCCGCCTATGCCTTGCCCTTGCTGGTGCTTGGCGCGCTTCTGGTCTTCCAGACCAGTTCGGGGTTGCGCGGGGCGGGCAAGGTGTTGACGGGGATCGGGCTTATCTTTTTGGGGATTGCCTTCATCAAGGATGGCTTTGACGCCTTCAGCGCGCAATTCGACCTGACCCGGTTGGCGATGGCGGGGATCGCGGGGCTTCTGGTCTACACGCTCGTCGGGGCGCTTGCGACGGTCGTCATGCAGTCGAGCCATGCGGCCATGCTGTTGGTGATCGCAGCACTTGGTGCCGGTCAGATCAGCTATGACAATGCGCTTGCCGTGGCCATCGGCGCAAATATCGGGACGACGGTTACAGCGCTGATCGGGGCGACGCAGGCGAATTATCAGGGCAAGCGGCTGGCCTTGGGGCATCTGATCTTCAATCTGGTCACCGGGGCGGCCGCGCTTGTGCTGATCGTGCCGCTGCGCCTGCTGGTGGACGGGCTGTCGGATGCTATCGGAATCGCGCCCGAGGATGCGGCACTGCGGCTGGCGATGTTCCACACCCTGTTCAACCTGCTTGGCCTTGGGCTCATGGTGCCGCTGCGCGCGCGGTTGCTGGTTTACATTGAGCGCCGGATCGCGGCACCGGTCCCCAGTGTGAGCCGCCCGCGCTACATCAATGCCGATCTGGGCGATTTTCCCGTGACCCAGCTGACTGCACTGGAAAAGGAAGTGCAGCACCTGCAGGACAATACCATCGCGCTGATCTGTACCGGGTTGAACCTGCGGCTCGATGATCTGCGGGCCTCGCGCGATCTGGCGCTGACGTTGGAGCGGTCGCGCGATCCGGTGCAATTGGATTTCGAGCGCCGCTATCACGAAAAGGTCAAGAGCCTGCATGCTGCGATCATTGGCTTTTGCGCGGAACGGAGCGTGGCGGGATTGCCGCCGCGCGAGATGGCGCGCTTGCAGGAGTTGCGCGAGGCCGCCAATGGCCTTGTCCGCGCGCTCAAGGCTGTGGCGCATATGCGCAAGAACACCACCCGCTTCACCAGCCAGCCGCAGGGCGAGGTCAGCGCCTTTTATGATGCGCTGCGTCTCGCCATCGCGCATGCGCTGGTTGCGATCACAGCACTGGCCGAGACCCCGCCTGCACAGCGCGTTTCGCTGGCGCTTCTGGATGAACTTCAGGCATTGGAAGCTGACAGCCGCGCGCTGACCCTGCGACTGGAACGGATGCTGCAGACCCGGCAGATTTCAGCGGCGCATGCGACTTCGGTGCTCAATGACTCGGCCTATGCTTTCGACGCGCTGCGCAATCTCATCGAGGCTGCGCGCCAGCTCTACCGGTCTGCAGATCCAGGCGAGGCCGAGATCGAGCGCATCCTCGAAGGGCAGATCGAGGATTTGAACGAGAGGAAGGCGTCATGATATTGTCATCACCCTGCGGTCAGATCACGAAGTAAGCGCAGAGCGGAGGGTGCATGGCCTACAAGTCACTCGCGGAAAAACTGGGCACCGCCTTCGCAAGGCTGGGCGAGGGACGTGGTGACAAGATCAAGGCGTCAGATGTCGAAAAGGTCATCGCCAAGCTGCAACAACGTCTTGATGCTCTTCAGGCTGAGGCCGAGCGCCATCCGGAAAAAGCGACCCGGATTGCGGTCAAGCAAGTCACCGCGCAGGATTTGCTGATGCGGGCCGAATGGTTGCTGGCGGAAGTCAATCGCGGCGCCGTGCCGCCTTTCGCGCCGCTTGGGCCCTCCAAGCCCTCCGATGAGCCCCATAAGCGCGCAGCGCTTGACCTGCCCATGACAGAGGATTAGCCCTTTTGGGAAACCGCAAGAGGGCAGGATGACACAAGACCACCCGAAGCTCGAACAGGCGATCCGACTGCTGGCTGATCTGGTTGCCTACCCTTCGGTGTCCTGCGACGGTAATCGCGCGATCACTGAACATATCGCGCGGCTGCTCGATGCGGCAGACGCGCGCTACTGGACCCAGAGCGACGCTACTGGCACGAAACTTAACCTTTTCGCCAGTATCGGCCCTGAAGTTCCGGGCGGGGTGATCCTGTCGGGCCATACCGATGTCGTTCCGGTACTGGACCAGCCCTGGAGCAGTGATCCATTCACCCTGCGCATTGAGGATGGGCGGCTTTATGGCCGCGGCAGTTGCGACATGAAGGGCTTTGTGGCCGCCTGCCTGGCCATGGCACCGGATTTCGCGCACCGCAGCCTCTGCGTGCCGCTGCATTTTGCCTTCACCTATGACGAGGAAATCGGCTGTTTCGGCGCCCAGGCACTGACGGCCGAGCTGGCCGCGCGGGGCTTCCAGCCAGCGGCTGCGATTATCGGTGAGCCGACCATGATGCAGCTGGTTGATGGGCATAAAGGCTGTTTCGAATACACGACATGGATCACCGGTCGCGAAGGTCATGGCTCGGCCCCTGATTTGGGCGTCAATGCCGTTGAATATGCCGTCAAGGTCACGTCGAAACTGCTGGAACTGCGCGAGGCGCTGAAAACCATGGCCGCGCCAGACTGCCCTTTCGATCCGCCCCATAGCACGATAAACCCCGGCGTTCTGACCGGAGGGCAGGCGCATAACATCATCCCGGGCCGCGCGCGCATCGACTGGGAAATGCGCCCTGTGCAGGCATCTGATGCCGATTTCGTCAAAGAGCAACTCGCGGATTACATCGCGCAGGATCTGCTGCCCCAGATGCAACGCATTGACCCGGAGGCCGGGATCACGACCGAGGTCATCGCCGAGGTCGCAGGGTTGGAGCGGCGCACCCGGAACACGGCCCGCGATCTGGTCATGGAGCTGACCGGCGCCAATGGCACGGGCCTTGTGCCCTTCGGAACCGAGGCCGGGCTGTTTCAGGGCATCGGCATTCCTTCGGTCATTTGCGGGCCCGGCGATATCGCGCAAGCGCACAAGCCCGATGAATTTCTGGCCCGCGACCAGCTGAATCAATGCCTGATTTTCCTCGACCGGCTTGGGGCGCGGCTCGAAGCACGGGGGCTCGACTGAGACGGCGCGCTGTTACAAGTCCTCTGCAGTCAGATGACGCCCGAGCGCCCGCCCCAAATTCAGAGAGATCTCCGAGAAGACCTCGTCAAAAGCGCGGAACATGGCCTGATTGAATGCGCGCGCAAGCGGCGTGTCGACATAGTCGAGAAACGCCTGCATGCTGTCGTCGTCCAGCGGCTGATAGGCCATCAGAAAATACGACTCGATCCAGTCCTCGATATCAGCGCGGATATCGGGTTCCTGCGCCCAGACCAGTTGCAACAGCATATCAGCACTCATGCCGCTGACCGCATTTTCCATCATCATGCCGCGATAATAGGCAAAACTTGTGTTCAGCCCGAGTGAGACATTCAGCTCGATCAGATCATTGGCCTCGATCCGCTGGCGTATATCGGCAAGCCGCTTTCGCACCGTTTGACGCGCCGTGTCCATCCGCGCCTCCTCCAGCGCATGGCGCGCGAAGAGATCCACCTCATCGTCAAGCAAAGCCTCCCGTGCCGAGACTTCCAACCGCAGGATATCCTGGCCAAGCGGTGTCGCAGCAAAGGCGAGCGTGTCTTCGCGAACCTCTGGTCTGGCTTGCAGATCATTGTTCAATACGCGCATGAACTGCGCCAGCATGCGCTCGGGCGCGTAGATTTCCGCGACCTCTGTTTCAAACCGCGCGAGAGATGCGCCTTGCAGCGGAACCGCCCCATCAGCGAGGATGGACATGCGCCCTTCTGTGGCCATGATCTCGAAGAGTTCAGGCAGAAACAGGGCTTCGGACAACTGATCGGCCAAGGCAGGGCGCGCGGTGAAAGGCACAAGCCCCACCAGCATGACAATCAACGCCGTGAGGCAAGCCACAAATCTTTTCATGTCGGTTTTCCATCTTGGCGATGGATCACAGTTTATCCAAGCGCGCGCGCAACCGCCACACACTTTCTCGCGCGCCGTTTCGGCTGACGGCCTGTTGCGGTGTTGTCCCTTTGCGGGACTTTGCCCAGCAAGCGTGCAGGGTGTATTGCGAAGGCTCTGCCGAGCCGCTATGTTGTGCAGCGTGGTCCCGTAGCTCAACTGGATAGAGCACCTGACTTCTAATCAGGATGTTGGGGGTTCGAGTCCTCCCGGGATCGCCAAGGTTTTTGCCGTGTTGTTGTAGATG
>SKIM01000178.1 GCA_007116445.1 Natronohydrobacter sp. | reverse complement strand
CCGATATCCCCTGGCGCGGCTGCTACCACGCCCGGCGCTGACCGCGAATTTCATCTGGGCCTGGTCTCTCTGGCGACGACACCACCAGAACTCAGCCGCTATCGCCCATCGAAAAATCCGATCCCAAATGCAACTGTAGTACTTAAATATCAAAAAGCCCCGGACGCGACCGGGGCTTTTTCATTCTGTGAAATCGTTTTTCAGATCACGCGGACCTGGGTTCCGACCTTGACCAGCTCATAGAGATATTCGACATGCGGGTTCATCAGGCCGAAACAGCCATTCGACGCCCGACGCCCGATCTTCGCGGGATTGTCGATGCCGTGGATGCGGTAATATTGCCAGCTGAGATTCATCGCCCGCGTCCCCAGCGGGTTGGTCGGATCGCCGCCTTCGACGCGTTCGGGCAGCGACGGGTCGCGTTTGCGCATATTGGGTGTCGGGATCCATGTGGGCTGGTAGCGCAGCAGCGTGATTTCCGTCATGCCGCGACGGGTGAATTCTTCGGTCATCGGCACTGAACAGGGATAGGAAAGATTGATCTGCCCATCTTCGGACCAGAAATGCAGCGCGCGCGAGTAAGTGTCGCACAGAATCGCCCCATTCCGCAGATTCGAGAAGTGATCCTGCCACTGGTGGTTGCGAAAGCCCATGACGTTGCGCCGGGTTGTGCGCACATTGCTTTCAGGCTCAAAGTCGGTTTGTGCCCGCAGCACCCCTGGCATGGCAAGGCCACCCAAGGCCATGGCCCCACTGCTCAGAAGCGCGCGGCGGGAGAAATAAGTCTTCGACATTTGTCACATCCTCACAGAGACGTATTCACGGCCCGATATGTGTCAGGATTTCCGCGTAAATCAAGTCACGTCCCTGTGGGCTATGTCGAATATGTGGCAGTGCAGCACCAAGTCGGGCCTCGATGCTGCATTTGATGCAAAAATCAGATGACGCGAACCTGTGTGCCGACCTGCACCAGCTCGTAAAGCTCTTCGACATGTGCATTCATCAGCCCGAAACATCCGTTGGAGGCCCGCCGTCCGACTTTTGCCGGGTTATCGATTCCGTGGACGCGATAATATTGCCAGCTGAGATTCATCGCCCGTGTGCCCATCGGGTTTTTCGGATCACCCCCTTCGACGCGCTCGGGCAGCGAGGGGTCACGCTCGCGCATGTTGGGGGTCGGGATCCAGGTCGGCATGTGGCGCTTCAGCGTCACTTCGGTCATCCCGCGGCGCGTGAATTCTTCTGTCATCGGGACGGAGGAGGGGTAGGCGAGGTAAGTGCTCTCATCCTCGGACCAGAAATGCACGGCTCGCGATTGCGTGTCGCACAGGATGGCCCCCCGGCGCAGGTTTGAAAAATGATCCTGCCAGTGATGCTGGGTAAACCCCATCACATTGCGGCGCACAGTCTCGGCGGGGGCCTCTGTCTCGTATTCCGGCAACGATTGTGCATGCAGCACTGCCGGCATGGTCAGGGCGCCCAGCGCAAGACCGCCTGAGGAAAGAAGCTTGCGGCGAGAGAGGGGATGACGGCTCATATTCTGACTTTCTGTTTATTTGAACTTGTTAAGAATCTGACCCGGTCATCGCAGGATGGCAAATCACGGTCCCGTGGGCCGAAGTGATGGAACCGCGCGGGAAGGGTTGCGCTTATACTTGGTTCGGCAGCGCAAGCCCGTCACGATAGGCGATGGCATTTTCGACCGCCATCATCCCCATTTCTTCGCGCACATCGAGCGCGGCTGTGCCCAGATGCGGCAACAAAGTCACGTTTTTCATCCTGCGCAACGCTTCGGGCACGTCGGGTTCATGCTCATAGACATCAAGCCCTGCGCCCCCGATCTGGCCCAGCTCCAACGCGGCGATCAATGCGGATTCGTCAACCACATCGCCGCGCGCGATGTTGATCAGATGCGCATGGTCGCGCATCGCCGCCAGTGCGTCCGGGCCGATCAGGTGGCGCGTCTCGGGCCCGCCGGGCACAGCGAGGACCACACAATCGGACGCGGCGCACAGGCTTTCAAGATCCGCGACCTGCTCCGCCGGGAAATCGAGCGTCTTGGGGTTGCGCGAATGGTAAATCACCTTCATGCCCAGCCCGTAATGCGCGCGCCGCGCGATCGCCTGACCGATGCGCCCCATGCCGACAATGCCGCAGGTCTTGCCCCCAAGATGCAGCCCCAGCATCTGCGTGGGATGCCAGCCCGCCCATTTGCCCGAGCGCACCAGCGCCTCGCCCTCAGAGGCACGGCGCGCGCTCATCAGCATCAGCATCAGTGCGATATCGGCTGTGGCTTCGGTGACAGCGCCGGGCGTGTTGGTGACCGCAATCCCGGCCGCGCGGGCCGCGCCTGCATCGATGTGATTATAGCCTACGCCGAAATTCGCCAGCAAGCGGCAGCGCGAATCTGCCATCCCGTCAAAGACCTCGGCGGTGAACAGATCACCCAGGGTCGGGATGACGACGTCATAGAGCACCAATGCTGCGCGCATCTCGCCCTTTTTCAGCGGTGTGGTCTGCTCGCGCAGGGTGACATTGAAATGCGCGCGGGCATGGGCCAGCACTTTTTCGGGCAGCGGGCGGGTGATGTAAAGTTCCATCGATCAGCGCCCTTTCAATGCATCCGTGCGCCGCAGGGCACGTCGTGATCCGGTGCCAGCAGCGTGATCCGCCCCTGCGCATCCGAGGCCCCCAGCACCAGCACCTCTGACCGGAACGGCCCGATCTGGCGGGGTGGGAAATTCACCACGGCCATGACCTGCCGCCCGATCAGCGCTTCGGGCGTGTAAAGATCCGTGATCTGGGCGGAGGATTTTTTCTCGCCGATCTCGGGGCCGAAATCGATCCAGAGCTTGATCGCGGGTTTGCGCGCCTCGGGGAAGGGTTCGGCACGGATCACGCGGCCCGCTCGGATATCGACGCGGACGAAATCCTCGAAGCTGATCTGATCGCTCATTGCGACAATTCCCGCGAACGCTGCGCAGCGGCACGGATCGCGCGTGTCATCAGCCCGGTCAGCTCTGGCATCAGCACATCGAGCGCGGCGGCCGTAGTGCCCTGCGGGCTGGTGACATTGATGCGCAATTGCGCTGCAGACTCGGGCGCGGCCAGCGCAAGTTGACCGGCACCGATGACGGTCGCCCGCGCCAGTGTCATCGCCAGTTCCGCATCCAGCCCTTCGGCCTCGCCGGCGGCAGCCATGGCTTCGATCAGATGGAAGACATAGGCCGGACCAGAGCCGGAAAGGCCCGTCACTGCATCCATCTGCGCCTCGCTTTGAAGCTCAACAGTCGTTCCGACAGCGGCCAGCAATGCTTCGGCCAGCGCAATGTCGTCGCCAGTCACCCGCGTATTGCCGATCAGCGCAGTGATCCCGGCCCCCACGGCGGCAGGTGTATTCGGCATCGCGCGGATCACCGGGGCCTGATCGCCCAGAGTGGCGGCAAGCTGTGCCAGGCTGGTCCCGGCGGCCACGGAAATGAACAGCGTCCGCCCATCGCCAAGATCCTGCAGCCGGGGCAGGGCCGCGCCCATCATCTGCGGCTTGACCGCCAGAATAGCCACAGCCGGAGCTTCTGGCAGCGCGCCGTCAAGCACAACGCCCGTGCCGCGCAGCCAGTCGGAAGGATGTGGTTCGATCACATGGATCGATGCTGCGGGAATGCCTTGTGACAACCAGCCCGCCAGCATGGCCGAGCCCATCTTGCCGCATCCCAGGAGCACCATACCCTGTGTCGTGATCTTGTCGAAGCTCATCCTGCCCCCGCTGCGTGAACCCTCTGCGCCTGTATGTGTTGCGCTGTGGGGGCGCAGCCGTCAAGGGGCGCGCGTGGTCATGCGCGGCCAACCGCTTCCGCAAGGGCCAGGCGCAATGCGGCTTCGGGGCTGTGATCCGCCCAGGCAACCAGTTGAAACGCCGGATAAAACCGTTCCGCCGGTGTGATGGCCGCGCGGATCATCCGCTCGATCTGGTCAATCCCGGCGGGCTGATCTTCGCTCAGCAGCAAGCCATAGCGCCAGACCATCAACCGCTGGCTGTCCCAGAAACTGAAGGCACCTGACCAGACCATGTCATTCGCACGGCTGAGGGTTTCATACAGCGCCCCCATCGCTGCGTCCGGCGGATCCATCTCGAAAGTGCAGACCAGACGCAGCATATTGTCGTAGGGGTCGAGCGCCAGCGTGACGGAATAGGTGCGCCATTGCCCTTCGACCGCCATCGCGATCTGGTCTTCATTCAT
>SKIM01000131.1 GCA_007116445.1 Natronohydrobacter sp. | reverse complement strand
GTATGCGCGAAAGTCAGCACCATCGCAGTCAGCACTCCGGGCCAGGCCAGAAGCAGTTCGATGCGCCACAGGCTGCGCAGAGGCGACAGGCCACAGCAGCGCGCCGCGTCGCGGATGTCTGTCGAGATCGCCTCGAATCCACGCTGCGCAGGCAGGATCGCGAAGGGCAGGTTGAAGATCACCGAGGCCAGCACCAACCCCTCGAAGCTGAACACCAGCTGGCTGCCGAAAGCCGCATGCCACCATTGCCCGATGGGCGAAGTGCGCCCGAAGGACACCAGCATGTAAAACCCCAGCACCGTCGGCGGCAGCACCAGCGGCAACATCACCAGCGCCTCAATCAGTCCTTTGCCGCGAAAGCTGTGTGTGGCGAGAAACCGGCCCATAACAATCGAGATCGGCAGCAGGATCGCCACTGTCCAGCCCGCAAGCCGCAAGGACAGCCAGAGCGCGGTCCAGTCCATGGCTCAGCCACCATCCGGCAAGGCAAAACCATAGCGCTCCATGATCGCGCGGGCTTCGGGCGCCATCAGATAGGCGTAGAAGGCTTCCGCGACAGGGCCTGCACCCTGCATCAGCGCCATGCGCTGACGCAACGGGGCGTGCCAGTCCTCGGGGATCAGCGCATGCGCGCCCAAGGGAGCAATCTGCGGCGCAAGTGCGAGTGAATAGGCGATGATACCCCCATCGGCATTGCCTGAAAGCGCGAATTGGGCGGCCTGACTGACATTCTCGCCCAGCACCAGGGCCGGTTGCAGATCCGCCCACAGCCCGCGCTTGATCAGCGCCTCGCGCGCACGCATCCCGTAGGGCGCGTGGTCGGGATTGGCGATCGCGAAGCGGGTGATCTGGCCCGCCGACAGCCGCGCCGCCAGATCGTCCAGACCCGGATCGGGCGTCAGATCCGCACCATGCGGCACAATGATCGCAAGCCGCCCGATGGCATAGAGATCGCCTGCATCACGCGTCAGCCCCTCAGCATGCAGATCAGCGATGAACTGCTCATCTGCGGCCAGAAAGATCTCGAATGGCGCACCAGCGCGGATCTGACGCGCGAAATTGCCGGTCGAGCCGAATGAGAGGCGCAGCTGCGCGCCGGTTTCCGCGCTAAAGGCCGCGGCGATGTCTTCAATCGCGAATTGCAGGTCAGAGGCCGCCGCGATGACCGGCCCCACCCCCTGCGCCCGCGCAGGCCCCACACCCGGCGCAAACGCGGCACAAAGGGACGCGATGACACCAAAGACAGAGCGGCGCGTGAAGACAGCAGGCATGGACCGATCACTTGATATGTTTTCAGAAACATATCGACAGAAAACTGCCGCCCGGTCAAACGTTATTTTCCTTCGGGAATATCCCTCAGATGCCCGCGCATTGCTGCCAGCCGGGTCGCGCCAGCTTCGGCGACCTCACGCTCGAAAGCGCGGTAATGCGCGAGGATCTCATGGCCCAGCGGGGTCACCTCGGCGCCACCCCCGCCCGGCCCGCCGCGTGTGCTGATCACCAGCGGTTCGCGAAACATCGCGTTCAGCGTGCCGACCAGTTCCCAGGCGCGCTTGTAACTCATTCCCATTTCGCGCCCGGCCGCTGCAATCGAGCCACAGCGCGCGATCCGTTCCAGCAACTCCGCCTTGCCGGGGCCAATCATCCCGGTCGCGCCGAAATGGACGCGGATGCGCAGCATGATCGGATCGGGTGCCTGGGTCATGCGGGGATGATCCGCCAGAACGCGACAGCTGACAAGGGCTGTGCCCAAAGAAGTGGCAAGAATGCCCCAAGCTTCAGAAAAAGGACACAGATTTAACTGTTCGCGCATTGGCGGGCACTGGTCTAGAGTAATCCATAGGGCACAGCAGACAGGATACCCGCATGGCCATTTACGCAAGCATCACCCATCTGACGCATTACACCTATGACCGCCCGGTAATGCTCGGGCCGCAGGTGATCCGCCTGCGCCCTGCGCCCCATTCGCGCACGCGGGTGATCTCGCACAGCCTCAAGGTCTCGCCGGGCGGGCATTTCGTCAATCACCAGCAAGACCCTTACGGCAACTGGCTGGCGCGCTTCGTTTTCCCCGAACCTGTGCGCGAGTTGAAGATCGAGGTCGATCTGACCGCCGATATGTCGGTTTACAACCCCTTCGATTTCTTCACCGAGGAAAGCGCCGAAACCTGGCCTTTCGACTACCCTGCCGATCTGGCCGAGGATCTGGTCATCTACAAGCGCGCCGAGCCCGCCGGGCCGCTTTTGCAGGCGTTTCTGGACCGTGTGCCGCGTGACCGGGTGGTGACAGTCGATTTCCTCGTGATGCTCAACCGCATGGTCAATCAGGCGATTGGCTACACGATCCGCATGGAAGCCGGTGTGCAGACGCCGGAAGAGACGCTCGCCAAGGCCGAAGGCTCCTGCCGCGATTCCGGTTGGCTGCTGGTGCAGGCGCTGCGCCATCTCGGCGTCGCGGCGCGGTTTGTGTCGGGCTATCTGATCCAGCTTGCCCCCGATGTGAAGGCGCTTGACGGCCCCTCGGGCACCGAGGTCGATTTCACCGACCTGCACGCCTGGGTCGAAGCCTATATTCCCGGCGCGGGCTGGGTCGGGCTCGATCCGACCTCTGGCCTGCTCACAGGCGAAAGCCATATTCCGCTGGCCGCCACCCCCCATTACCGCAATGCAGCACCGATCAGTGGCGGCTATAGCGGTTCGCCCGACACGCAGGTCAGTTTCGATTTCGACATGCAAGTCAAGCGCGTGGCCGAACATCCGCGCATCACCAAGCCCTTCAGCGACGAAGCCTGGGCAAGGCTGAACGCCATGGGCGCGAAGGTGGACGACGCGCTCAACGCCGCTGATCTGCGCCTGACCATGGGCGGCGAGCCGACTTTCGTCTCGATCGATGACTTTGAGAGCGAGGAATGGAACACCGCCGCCGTTGGCCCGCAAAAGCGCGATCTGGCCGACAAGCTGATCCGCAAGCTGCGCCAGCGCTTCGCGCCCGAGGGGTTTCTGCATTACGGACAAGGCAAATGGTATCCGGGCGAAACGCTACCGCGCTGGACCTTCTCGCTCTATTGGCGGCGCGACGGGAAACCGGTCTGGCGGGATACGGCGCTGGTCGCGCAGGAAGCGGTCGATTATGGTGCGAATGCCGATCAGGCCGGCAGCTTCATGCGGGACTTTGCCGAAAAGCTGGGGCTGGAGCCGGAACACGCCCAGCCGGCCTATGAAGATCCGGCGGAATGGATCCTGAAAGAGGCCAATCTGCCTGCCAATGTCTCGCCCGAGAATTCCGAGTTGAAAGACGCCGAAGCCCGCGCCCGCATCGCGCGGGTCTTCGCGCGCGGGCTGACCGAGCCTGCGGGTTTCGTGCTGCCGATACAGCGCTGGCAATCTGCGGCTTCGGCCCCGCGCTGGCGCTCGGAGATGTGGAAGCCCCGGCGCGGCAAGCTGTTTCTGGTGCCCGGCGACAGCCCTGTGGGCTTCCGCCTGCCCTTGGGCAGTCTGCCGCATATCCCGCCTGCGCAATATCCCTACAGCTACCCGGCGGATACTTCGCGCCCGCTCGATCCGCTGCCCGATTACCACGATGAAGACGCGCGCGAGAAGGCCGAGCAGGACGCGATGACCCCGGATGTGTCCAAGGACCACCGGCAGGGCGGCGCGCTGAAATCCGACGACACCGCGCGTCAGGCCGTGGTCGCGCAAGGTGGCGGTGATCCGTCGGAAAGTCAGGTGCGCACCGCCATCGCGATCGAGCCGCGCGACGGGCGGCTGTGCCTCTTCATGCCGCCTTGCGAGGCGCTGGAGGATTATCTTGACCTGCTGCACGCGGCCGAAGCGACTGCGCAGGAGCTGGGCCTGCCGATCCATATCGAAGGCTACGCGCCACCCGATGACCCGCGCCTGAACGTGATCCGCGTGGCCCCTGATCCCGGTGTGATCGAGGTCAATATCCATCCCGCCCATAGCTGGGAAGATTGCGTGGCCACGACCAAGGCGATCTATGAAGAAGCCCGCCTCTGCCGTCTGGGCGCGGACAAGTTCATGATCGACGGGCGCCATTGTGGCACGGGGGGCGGCAATCATGTTGTCGTCGGTGGCGCGACCATGGGCGACAGCCCCTTCCTGCGCCGCCCCGATCTGCTGAAATCGCTGATCCTGATCTGGCAGCGCCACCCGTCGCTGAGCTACCTCTTCTCGGGGCTGTTCATCGGCCCGACCTCTCAGGCCCCGCGCATTGACGAGGCGCGCCATGACAGCCTTT
>SKIM01000169.1 GCA_007116445.1 Natronohydrobacter sp. | reverse complement strand
GCCATCGCTCCGATCGTTTATTTTGACAGCATCGACATGTCGCAGGCCTGGTTCCAGTCACGTTATGACAAGGGAGAGACGGAGGCAGAGCGCAAGGCCTATCTCAACTGCCCGATGACACGCGATCAATATGAAGCGTTTATCGACGCGCTTCTGGCCGCCGACAAGACTGAATTTCACGAAGGCGAAACAGCAGGCTATTTCGACGGTTGCCTACCCATCGAAGTGATGGCCGAACGCGGGCGCGAGACCTTGCGTCATGGGCCGATGAAGCCTGTGGGACTGACCAATCCGCACGCGCCCGATGTAAAGCCCTATGCCGTGGTGCAGTTGCGTCGTGATAATGCACTGGGGACGCTCTACAATATTGTAGGTTTTCAGACGAAGATGAAATACGGCGCGCAAGCCTCTGTTTTCAAGATGATACCAGGTCTGGCGGATGCGTCTTTTGCGCGTTTGGGCGGGATCCACCGCAATACATTTCTGAATTCGCCCACGCTTCTGGATGACGGTTTGCGGCTACGTTCCAAGCCTCATATCCGCTTCGCAGGCCAGATTACCGGGGTAGAGGGGTATGTCGAATCCGCCGCAATGGGGTTATTGGCCGGGCGTCTGGCTGCGGCAGAAATCCTTGGTCTACCCGCCAGCGCACCACCGCGCGACACTGCGATGGGCGCGCTCGTGCATCACATCACCGGCGGGGCAGACGCCAAGACCTTCCAGCCGATGAATGTCAATTTCGGACTGTTTCCACCGATTGACGCGCGGGGCGGACGGCGTGGGCGACGCGACCGTTACAAAGCCTATACGGACCGCGCGAAAGCGGCCTTCATGGACTGGCTTGGCGCGCGAGATGCCGCCTGAGGCGCGTGTCACCCGTTTCGCCCCGTCACCTACAGGTCCGCTGCATCTGGGACATGCCTATGCTGCGCTTGTGGCTTTTGAGCGCGCGGCGCGAGGAAGGTTTCTGTTGCGGATCGAAGATATCGACCAGAGCCGCTGTCGTAGGGAATACGAGGCGCAGATCTACGAAGATCTGCATTGGCTCGGTCTCGTTTGGCCGAAACCTGTCATGCGCCAGTCAGACAGGATGGCGGAGTATCATGCGGCACTGGCGCGATTGGCGCAGGACGGGCTGATCTACCCGTGCCGTTGCACCCGTGCTGATATCCGCGCAAGTCTCAGCGCCCCACAGGAAGGGGTGCCGCTCGGCCCTGATGGGGTGACTTACCCTGGAACATGCCGCGCCCATTCCATGTCAGAGGCCAGCCCGCAAGATGCCATTCGGCTGAATATGGGGGCCGCGCTTGCGCGTGTCGGCAGTTTGGCATTTGTCGAACATGGGCCGGAGCATCCGGGCCGTCATGTCATTGATCGCGACTGGTTGCGCGACGTGGCGGGCGATGTAGTGCTGGCGCGGCGCGATATGGGGACCAGCTATCACCTGTCGGTTGTTGTCGATGATGCCGCGCAAGCTATCACGGAAGTGACCCGCGGCGCAGATCTGTTTGACGCAACACCTGTGCATGTCCTGCTTCAGGAATTACTTCAACTTCCGCAGCCAAGCTATTATCATCACGAATTAATTCGTGACAACGATGGCAAGCGTCTGGCGAAGCGCGATGATGCGCGCGCGCTGGCACTCTATCGGGCACAAGGACTGACGCCGGACGATATTCGCCTCACTCTGGGGCTTGTTCCGGGCGCATGATCTCGACTTCATGCCCATCGCGTAGGGCCGTGTAGAAACAGGATCGGCGATTGGTGTGGCAGGCTGGGCCGCTTTGATTGACCAGCAACAGCAGGCAATCACGATCACAATCCACGCGCATCTCGACTAAATCCTGAACATGGCCGGAGCTCTCGCCCTTGATCCAGAAGGACTGGCGCGAGCGTGACCAATAGGTGACGCGTCCGGTCTGCAGCGTCAGGGCAACGGCTTCGGCATTCATCCAGGCCATCATCAGGATCTCGCCCGTGTCATTGTCCTGCGCAATGGTCGGGATCAAACCGTTTTTATCATATGTCAGGCTTTGCGGATCGAAAAGCATGGGCTATGTCCTCCTTTGAAATGTCGATATACTGCCCGCGCGCAAGGGGAAAGCCGAGATGCCCGAAAATGCAGAGCTGATCAAACTCTATTCCGCGCGTATCCTCGCGCTTGCGAGTGAGATCCCCCATAACGGTCGTCTGGAAGCGCCGCAGGCGAGCGTTAAGCGGCGCGCGCCGCTATGCGGCTCGACTGTGACAGTTGATCTCGACCTTCAGGACGGGCGCGTGACGCGTTTTGCGCAGGATGTGAAAGCCTGCGCGCTGGGACAGGCTTCGGCGGCATTGCTGGGCCAAGTAGTGCTTGGGCGCAGCCTCGCACAACTGACCCAAGCGCGCGACCAGTTACGGGCGATGCTGCGCGACGACGGGCCAGTGCCCGATGCACCATTTGACGGTTTTGAGGTGCTGACCCCCGCGCGGGAGTATCGTAACCGCCACGCCTCGATCCTGCTCGCACTCGAGGCGACCACGGACGCCTGTGCGCAGCTCGCAGGCGAAAACACCGGCTGAGTGCTTGCGCGCATGCTGCAGCTGCGGCAAGCTGGACACCTGAAAAGCTGAGGTGAGATCATGCGTATTCTGGTCTTCAACGCGGGCAGTTCTTCGCTGAAACTCGGTGTTTACCACCTGAGAGCAGGAGAGTCCCTCCAAGCCGGTCAACAGGCGCTGAAGGGCAGTTTCGACCGCTTCACTCCAGAAGGCTGCGACATGCAGCTGGACGGGATCAAGCGCCATATGCCTTTCCGCGATCTTGCTCAAGCGACAGCTGCGGTCCCCGATCTGCTTGCGGAGGCGGAGCTTGGGGCGATTGACGCGGTGGCACACAGGGTCGCCCATGGGGGCGAGGCGTTCACCAAGCCCACGCTGATCGATGATGAAATGCTGACGCAGGTCGCGGCGCTGACCCCGCTTGCGCCGCTGCACAATCCTGCGAGCCTGGACGCGATCAGACTAGCGCGCGAGGTCTGGCCCAACCTGCCGCAATGGGCAGTGTTCGACACGAGTTTCCACCTGACCAATCCAGCCCGCGCGACCAGCTACGCAGTCCCGCAGTCCTGGCGAAAGGCAGGGTTGCGCCGCTTTGGGTTCCACGGAACATCGCATAAATATGTGGCCGGGCGCGCGGCGGAGGCCTTGGGTCAGCCTCTGCGTGAGCTGCGCATCATCAGTCTGCATCTGGGTAACGGAGCAAGCGCTTGCGCGATCGCGCGGGGCGAAAGCATCGACAGCTCTATGGGCATGACGCCGCTGGAGGGGCTGGTCATGGGCACGCGCTCGGGCGATATCGATCCCGGCGTCTTTGGGTATCTGCAGCGCGTATTGGGGCTCGAACTGCCGCAGATCGAAGCGGCGCTCTACCGCGAGAGCGGGCTTCTGGGACTGACCGGTGCTTCGGACATGCGCGACATTGAGGCCCGTGCCGCTCAGGGCGATGTGGATGCGCAGCTCGCGATCAACATCTATGCTTATCGCGCGCGGAAATATATCGGTGCCTATGCGGCGGCGATGGGCGGGCTGGATGCGCTGGTCTTCACAGGGGGGATCGGTGAGAATTCGGCCTCGATGCGGCGGCGCATCTGCGACGGTCTGGAATTCATCGGGCTGAAGCTCGATCATGACCGCAATCTGGCTGTCGATCTTTCCGGGCGGGCTGCGCCCCAGATCCAGGCGTATGGCGCGCGGGTCAATGTTCTGGTGACAGAAACGGCCGAACAGCTGATGATCGCCCATGAGGTCGCTGGCGCCACAAAAGCGCAGCCGCCCGCTCCGCTGCAAATCCCGATTGCCGTCTCGGCTCGCCATGTGCATCTGTCACGCGCAACGGTCGATGCGATCTTTGGCCCCGGATATGAGCTGACGCCCGAAAAGCCCTTGCGCCAGAAGGGCCACTGGGCCGCGCGCGAGCGAGTGCGTTTGATCGGGCCGAAGGGTGAGATCGGGAATGTTGCGATCCTTGGGCCCTTGCGGGACCGCACTCAGATCGAGATCTCGCGCACGGACGGGTTCGCGCTGGGGGTGGATGCGCCCGTGCGCCAGAGCGGTGCGCTGGATGGCACGCCGCAGATACGCATTGCAGGGCCTGCCGGGTTTCAGGACACGGATGGTCTGATCATCGCTGCGCGCCATATTCACATGAACCGACGCGACGCAGAGGCCGCAGGGCTCTCCGATGGCGCGAGTGTGGATGTCAGCCTGCCGGAAACAGGGCGTGGTCTGACGTTTTCCGGGGTGACCGTGCGTGTCTCGGAGGCCGCGCATACGGAGATGCATATCGACACAGACGAAGCCAACGCCGCTGGGATTAGTGGTGCGGCAGAGGGGGCGATTATCGTGCGTGGGATCGTGGCGTAGGCGGCGTTGGATGAGGCACGGCGCGTGTCGCATATCTGCTCGAATAGAGCGTGATCATCTTGTGCTCGGATGTGCCTACCAGTCCGCAGCCCTGGGCGCCGTTGGCACCGGCGAGGCGTCCATAGCCAATATTCTAAGTGCGCGCTTGCTTCAGATCACGATCACCTTCGTGCCAATTGGCACACGATTGTAAAGGTCGATCACATCCTGCTGGAGCATGCGGAAGCATCCGGATGAGGCAAAGCGCCCAATCGAGCGCCATTCCGGGGTGCCATGGATACGGTAGCCCTGATCGCGTCCATCCGTCATCAGATAAAGCGCGCGCGCGCCCAGTGGATTTTGCGGACCGCCCGGTTGTCCGTCCTTCCAACGCTCCAGATGGGGCTCGCGTTTGATCATTTCCGGCGGTGGCGTCCATGTTGGCCAGCGCGCTTTGCGATAGACCGTCGATGTGCCGGTCCAGTCAAACCCTTCCCGCCCGACTGACAGCCCGTATCGCAGGGAATAGCCATCCTCCAGCACAAGATAGAGCAAGCGGTTCTGATTTTCGATGATGATGGTTCCGGTGGGTTCGTCGGTTTCATAACGAACCACCTGCCGATGCAGAAATTCGGGGATTTCCTGCAAATCGATCGCTTGCAACTGATGCGGGCCGTCGCGTCGGGTCGAATAATCAATCGGCGGAAATTCCGGGGGCGGCGGTGTCGGCGTCAAGGCTGGCAAGCAGGCCGACAAGGCCATGGCACTGCCGGTCAGCGCGAGAAGCCTGCGGCGTCTGATCAACGGGGAGATTGCTTGAATATGATCCATATCTCGTTCTTACCATGCAATATCTTGCCAAATTCTCAATCGCAGCAGCCACGCTGCCCGGTGGTGACATATAACAGCATGGTCGGGATGTATCACGCAAGCTTCAGATGGCTTCGACAGCCATCACGCATGCCCGACGGAGTCTAGCGGGGCAGCACACTGGCGGCCTTGGCGAGTTTAGCGATGCTCGCCCAGTCGCCATCCGACATGGCGTTCTTGGGCGCAATCCAGCTGCCTCCGACACAAGCGACGTTCGGCAATGCCAGATAGTCTGGCGCGCGCGCAAGGCTGATGCCACCTGTCGGGCAGAACGTGACCTGGGGCAAAGGGCCGCCAATCGACTTCAGTGCGCTGGACCCGCCGATGGATTCGGCAGGGAAGAACTTCTGTACTGTGTAGCCCTGTTCCAACAGGGCCATCACCTCGGAACATGTCTGTGCGCCCGGCAAGAGCGGCATGTCATGCACCCGCGCGGCATCAAGAACTGCGGGCGTCGCTCCGGGCGAGACAGCAAATCGGGCGCCTGCATTTTTCGCAGCTTCCATCTGGGCTGCATTCAGCACAGTCCCCGCTCCGACGATGGCGCCATCAACCCCGGACATGGCTGCAATCGCATCAAGCGCAGAGTCGGTGCGCAGCGTGACTTCGAGAACCGGTAGTCCCCCGGCCACCAGCGCCTGTGCGAGCGGGATGGCATGGGCGATATCCTCGATCACGAGAACCGGGATCACCGGCGCCAGTTGACAAAGAGACAGCGCATGCTGGCTTTGTTCGGAAGGTGTCATGGCAGCGCTCCGTTGCATTGTTTGCGCTAACGGATACGCCCTGTGAGCGGTTTTGGCAAGGCCGCAGGTTATTGCAGCACGCTCATCGGATCGACACTGTTCATCCCGCGCCGCACTTCAAAATGCAAGAAGCTGGGGTCGCCCGAACGCACGCGCCCGATCGTCTGACCCTGTGACACAGTCGTCCCGCGTGTGACGGTGAGATTTTCGAGCTGCGCATAGACGGACAGCAACCCGTTATCATGCTGAATCACCACAACGGGCACCTTGTTGGTGTCTTCGGTGATTGCAGCAACACGGCCCGCTGCTGCAGCACGGACGGGCGTTCCGGCACTTGCGGCGATACCGATCCCTTCATTGCGCCCCGGTGCATAGGCGCGGATAATGCGGCCTTCGACTGGCATCGCAAAGCGCGGGCGCGTGGCTTCGGTGCGCTCCTCGGATAGGGCGGGCGACGGCGGGCGGGCCTCGGCAGCTGCCGCCTCAGCTTCGCGCGCCGGCGGCTCGGGAGGTGGCAGGGGCTGAGATGCGCTTGGCGGTGTTGGTGTGGCGCTGCCCGCGCCGGGGGGCGAAACAGTCGGTTCTGGCGCAGGTGGTGGGGCGGCCGCGGCAGTGCGCACCGGGGCTGGCTGATCGGCAACCGGGATCAGCAGAACCTGACCTTCGCGCACGCGCATTTCGGGGTCGAGACCGTTCCATTCGGCCAGAGCGCGCGGTGCGACATTGTAGAGCCGGGCAATCTGGAATGCCGTTTCGCCACGTTGCACGCGGTGCTGGCGTGGCTGGCTTTCGGCAGGTTGTGTGACCACCGGGCGCGGCGCAGCGGATGCGGGCGCGGTGCCTTCGGCGCGGGCAATGGCCGTGTCGGCCAAGGTCGAGATCTCGATGGCGCTGCCGGACTGCGCGGCCGGGGCAGGGGTGTCAATCATGCGCGGCAGTGCCAAAACCTCGCCACCGCGCAGATTGGTTGTGACATCCAGCGCATTGTGACGTGCCAATTCAGTTTCCGACATCCCAAGGCGCTGCGCGACGCTGCCGACCGTTTCGCCTGGACGCGCAATGGCGACCTGATAATCCGGATAGGTGATCACCCCGCGCGCATCCGCCCGAGGCCGCGGTGCAGTGGCCTGTCGCGCTGCGTCAGCAGTGGACAGCCCGTTGGAGGGACTGCGCATGTCCAGATCGAAATCCGCACAGGCGCTCAGCGCGACAAGCGCCGCACTGCATAGCAACAGTGTTCGTGTCTGAAAAGCCATCTGCTCTGCCCTCATTTCTTGCGCAGCCCTTGCGACATTTAGTCTGTCGGCTTTACGGGTCGCTTTACTGCGTTATTGTCCCAGACCCTCGATCAGGGGCACAAAGCGCACCGCGCGCAATTCTTCATACTCATACCCATCTTCGCGCCGGATCACTCTGATCAGTGTCTGCACTGTATCAGACTGACCAACAGGGACCATCATGATACCGCCAATCCGCAGTTGCGCCAAGAGCGGGCCAGGCGGGTCTTCTGCCGCTGCAGTCACGATAATGCGATCAAACGGCGCGAGATCCGGCAGACCATGGCTGCCATCAGTGACCATTGCAGTCACATTGGTCAGCCCCAGCCGGTCAAACACAGACTGCGCGCCCTGCGCGAGCGTGCGGTGGCGCTCCACTGTGTAGACGCGCCGCGCCAGTTGGCTGAGGATCGCCGCCTGATAGCCCGAACCGGTGCCGATCTCCAGCACCTTGTCGCGCGGGCCGACTTGCAGTGCCTCCGTCATCAATGCAACGACAGAGGGTTGGCTGATGGTCTGGCCGCAAGCAATCGGCAGCGGCATGTCCTCATAGGCGCGATCCGCGAAAATGCCGGTGACGAAAGCGCGCCGGTCAATCTTCTCCATTGCCTGCAAGACGCGGGTATCAGTGACCCCGCGCGAGCGGATGGTGAAGATGAAGCGCATCCGCGCCTCGGCCAGTTGCGCATCCTGCGTCATTCCAGCGCCTTTCGCACATCATCAAGCGCGTCATGAGCAGTCAGATCCGCGCGCATCGGAGTGACCGAGATATACCCTTCGAGATTGACTGCCGCATCCGTGCCCGGCGCAGTGGGCAGATGCTGCGGTCCGCCCTTGATCCACAGAAATTTGCGTCCTGTGGGCGATGTCTGCGCCTCGACGCCGAAAAACGTGTCTTTTCTGTACCCTTGCGGGGCGACCTTCATGCCCTTGACCGTGCCGCGCCCGATCGGCGGGAAGTTCACATTGTAGAACAGCCGGTAATCGCCCTGATCCCAGATCGCGTCTTTCAGAAGTTTCTCGATCACCGCCTGCCCATGCCCGATGGCGGCATCAAAAGCCGAAGGCAGATCTTCTGTCATTGGCCCCATGTATTGCGAAAGCGCAAT
Source organism: Natronohydrobacter sp. (assembly GCA_007116445.1). Lineage (GTDB taxonomy): Bacteria > Pseudomonadota > Alphaproteobacteria > Rhodobacterales > Rhodobacteraceae > Roseinatronobacter. The sequence continues at coordinate 6,639 of SKIM01000169.1, read as the reverse complement.
GGCGGGCAGACCTTGCAGCGCGGCTTCCATCGCGCCACCGACAGTCCCAGAATAGAGCACGTTTTCAGCGGAATTATTGCCGCGATTGACGCCTGAAAGCACAAGATCAGGTCGCGCACCTTGCAGCACGTCATAAAGCCCTGCGAGCACGCAATCCGCAGGCGAGCCTTCTGCCGCATAGCGCCCCGGTCCCAGTTTGGCGATCATCATCGGATGCGTGTAGCTGATACAATGACCCACACCGGATTGCTCAAAGGCGGGGGCGACGATCCAGACCTCGCCCTTGGGGCCTGCGACGGCCCGCGCGATCTGTTCAAGCACCTCCAGACCTGGTGCGTTAATCCCGTCATCATTGGTTACCAGAATGCGCATAAAGTCCCCTTTGACCCTGCGCCCTGCTTAGAGCAGCCTCATGGGGCGGGCAAGGGGCTCAGTCCTGATAGTTCGGCTCTGGTGGCAGATTGGGCGAGGCACGCCGCGGTTTCGCCTGCCTGTCGCTCACGGAGATATGCACAGGATCTTCTGCGCCAACTTGCCTGCGCCGCCACAGTGGCAGATACAGCCCGATCGGCCAGAGCGTGCCGGGACGCAGGCGCGGGAACAGACCTGTCAGCCGCCAGAAGAAATTGAGCGAGTCTTGGGCGGGCGCCATCGGGTCGGGCGGCACATAGCGCGGATGCGCCTCATCTCCAAGGCGTCCCAAGACCAGGCGTTTCACTGTGGTTTCGCGATACTGCACCCCCAGCGTGCGAGTTTCGTCGATCATCCAGTTCAGCGCGACCTTGCCCAGCCCTGCATGCCTTTCAGGGTAGCCGCCGCCGACATCGGCATGAACCCCGGCAAACCAAAGCTCGCGCGTATCTTGCGGACGCGGTTTCCCACGCTTGAAACGGTTGCCATAGCAGAGCTGACCGCGCGGCCAACGGAGCGGTTGATAAAGCGCGCGCCGCTCATCAAGCGCCACGGCATGACGCACGGCGGCGACGGAAGGGTTGCGGCTGGTATTGGCATGGGCCCGGAACCGCGGGCCGTTCTGGCCCCATTCAAACACCGAACTGACCGTATCGAACAGCCCCAGACAATCAATCGGGACCAGTCGCGGGCGCAGCACCCGATACCACAGATCCATCTCCGCCCAGTCGCCGGGGGCATCGGGCGTCTCGGCCACGCCCTTGTAGGCGCGATAGGCCTGGTCCAGCAGGTTCAGGTGACGCGCTTCCATAAGCCCGAAGGCATTGAGAAACCCCGCCAGCACCCGCGCCGTGTAGGCCCCGCGCGAAAAGCCGAACAGGATGACGCGATCCCGCTCCTGCACGCGCACACCGTCGCGTTTGCCGTCATCGTAATTCTGCACGAGAAAGCGATAGGCCTGTTTGACATTGGCATCCAACCCCCATCCGGTCGCGCGGTCAAATGCTTCGCGCAAGCGCGCCCGCCAATAAAAGAGCGTGCCTTCGCCCCCGAATGTGCCGACACCGGGACTGTACCAGACCAGTTGGCCGTCCGACTTCTCCAGGCAGCCGTAAAGCCGCAGGATATTGCTGCGATTCGCCTTCACCGTGTTGGCTGTGCCGTCAAAGAGCAGAATGATCGTCTTTGTCATCGGCTGTCTCCCTGCCAATCTCACTCAGTCTAGCAAAAAACGAGGCTTGCGTCACGCGCGGGCGCGCCCTACACCGTGCGGCGATGCGGAAGGTCGGATGACCGCGTGCCCAGATATGGGCGCGAGGAAAGTCCGGGCTCCATGAGGCAAGGGTGCCGGGTAACGCCCGGCTGGGGCAACCCAAGGGAAAGCGCCACAGAAAACAAACCACCATGCACGCATGGCAAGGGTGAAACGGTGGGGTAAGAGCCCACCGCGGGACGGGCAACCGGACCGGCATGGCAAGCCCCACCCGGAGCAATGCCGAATAGGGACTTCGCGCGGGCGCTGATCCGGTCTTGACCGGATATCCCCGCAGGGCCGCCTCAGCCCGAAGTCCGGGTTGGCAGCTAGACCCTGCGCGCGAGCGCCGGGCCAGATGAATGGTCATCCCTGATAGTGCTTTGGTGCGATCAGGACAGAACCCGGCTTACAGACCTTCCGCATCGCGCTGATTTCAGCATTTGTTAAAGTGAACATGGGACAAGAAGGGTATGTCAGCATAGACTGGACCCGCATGCGACCCTTTCCGCCCAGTTTTAGCACTCCGGCAATTGAAGCCTATGCGCCCCGGATGCGGTTACATGTCACCCCGGCGACCTTCCGGCAATTGGTGCGTGGCATCGACACCGGACTGGTTGCAGTCAGTCTAGCTGGCGCGGGCATTATCAATGGGCTGCATCATCTGCCACTGCTCACCGGCGGCGCATGGTTTCTTGGCGCTGCTGCGGTCGTGCTCTTGTGGCATGCGCTCACGCCATCAGGGGCCGGTTCGCTGGCGCATCGCTCGGTGACCGGCAAGGCGCATGCGCGAAACGGATTGCGCTTGTGGCTGATCATCCTGCCGCTGCTTCTGGGACCGATCTATGCGGCACTGGGGCCAACGGCAACAGCAAACGCCGCAACCGGCCTGCTGCCTGCTGCAGCAATCTCGATACTCTGGCGTGCCTTCATCAGTTCGCGTAGCCAAAGCCTGATCAAGCAGGGCTTCATCAGCCAGCGGGTGGTTGTCGCAGGTGGCGGGCGTGAAGCGGAGGACACGCTTGTTCGTCTCTCGCAACTGCGACGCGAAGGCGTTCATGTGCTCGGACTCTTCGACGACCGCGAAACAGCACGTTCGCCGCATGTGCAACACGGGGTGGCCAAACTCGGGCGCATCGTCGACATCCCGGCCCTTCTTCAGCGCACCCCGTTCGACCTTATCATTGTGACGCTCCCGCCGAGTGCAGAAAAGCGCATCAGCCAGGTGCTCTCGATTCTGTGGGAAATTCCAGTCGATATTCGTCTGGCGCCAGTCCATACAGGACTTGTATTTCGACCGCGAACCTACAGCTGGCTTGGCGATGTGGCATTGCTCGACCTGTTCGACCGTCCGCTTCGCGCGCGGGATGCGCTGCTCAAGCGCAGCTTCGATCTGATCGGTGCCGCGGTGCTTCTGGTGCTGCTCGCGCCCATCATGGCGTTGATCGCGCTTGCGCTCCGGCTTGACAGCCCGGGGCCTGTATTTTTCCGGCAAGCCCGCGAAGGTTATGCGGCGCGTCCTTTCCGCGTCTGGAAATTTCGCAGCCTGCATGTCGATAAAGCGGACCATGGTGCTGTCGTCCCGGTCACGGCAGGCGACTCTCGCGTCACGCGTGTCGGAGCATGGTTGCGCAAGACATCACTCGATGAGTTGCCTCAATTGTTCAATGTTCTGGAAGGCGACATGTCGCTTGTCGGACCGCGCCCGCATGTTGTCGGCGCACGCAGCCGCGAGATGGAATTCGCCAATGTCGTGCGCAGCTACAGTGCCCGCCACAGGGTCAAACCGGGCATGACCGGTTGGGCGCAAGTAAACGGCCTTCGCGGACCTGTCCAGCGGCCCGATGAGATACGCCGCCGCGTCGCGCTGGATCTGGAATATATCGATCGCTGGTCGATTGGGTTCGATCTGCGCATCCTTGCTCTCACGCTTCCGACAGTTTTACGCGGTGAAAATGCAGTCTGACGCAGTTTTTGTATCGTGAGCGGTTGACAACCATAGGCAGGCGCGTAGAAGGCAGCATCAAGATTTCACGCGTATCGGGCGCGGCTTTTCGACGTCCGGTTCAGGAGATACACCCATGGCCAAGCCAACCACAATCAAGATCCGTCTGAACTCGACCGCAGGGACCGGGCATTTCTACGTCACCAAGAAAAACGCTCGCACCATGACCGAGAAATTCTCGATCAAGAAATACGACCCTGTGGTGCGCAAGCATGTCGAATACAAAGAAGGCAAGATCAAGTAATCTCGCACAATTTGACTTAATGAGAGCCGCGCCCGGAACAGGCGTGGCTTTTTTGGTTACGCAAGTCTCAGGACGGAGACGTTGAGGCAGGGACAGCGCCATCAACCGCCGAGCCCTATCGCATTTCGGACCCCCGATGTCTGGAAGAATGCGGAGCTGCGCGACCACGGGACACGCAAGCGCAACATGGCCCGAACAACGGGTGCAGCGAAGTTTTGCGTCGTTGCACAAACTGAAGAACGCGTTTGCGACCCAATGGATCGCAAACGCGTTTGACGCGGTGGAAGAAGAAGTAGCGCTGCGCTACGCCATGAGGCTTTGCGCAGCCCATTGTTTGCTAAACAGTATTGCCCAGGAAGTTTAGGTTCAGGATGCTTACTGCAGTTTCAGCGCATCAGTGAATCAATCGGCCCATCGCTCCGGCCACATCAGCCATCCGGCATGAAAAGCCCCATTCATTATCGTACCAAGCCAGCACGCGCACAAGCCGCTTGCCCACGACTTTCGTCTGATCCGGCGCAAAGATCGAGCTATGCTGCGTGTGGTTGAAATCGATCGAGACCTTGGGCTCGGGATCAAAAGCCAGCACAGCTCCCATGGCACCGCTGGCAGCTTCGCGCATGATTTCGTTCACATCCTCCGCCGTCACATCCCGACCTGCATAGAAAGTCAGATCGACTGCGCTGACATTGGGCGTGGGCACACGCAAAGCAGTCCCATCCAGCTTTCCTGCCAGTTCCGGCAGAACATCGCCCAGGGCTTTGGCAGCCCCTGTCGAGGTGGGGATCATCGCCATTGCGGCTGCACGTGCGCGGTAGAGATCCTTGTGGCGGCGGTCCAATGTGGGCTGGTCGCCAGTATAACTGTGCACAGTGGTCATGACGCCCGACTCGATGCCGATCGTGTCATTGAGCACCTTCGCGAGGGGCGCGAGACAATTCGTCGTGCAGGAACCATTCGAGACGACCAGATGATCCGCGCGCAGGCTGCGATGGTTCACCCCATAGACGATTGTTGCATCCGCATTTTTCGCCGGCGCCGAAACCAACACCCGGGAGGCACCGCGCGTCAGGTGGACAGCCGCCTTGTCGCGGTCGTTGAATTTGCCCGTACATTCCAGCACGACATCAACGCCTTCCCAATCGAGTTCCTGCGGGTCATATGTCGACATGACCTTGATCGGACCGCGGCCCAGATCGATTTTGTCATCTTCGACCCGGATCGTGCCGGGAAAGCGGCCATGAACCGAGTCGTATTTCAGCAAATGGGCGTTGGTTTCGATCGGGCCAGTTGCATTAATCTTGACAACTTCCACATCATTGCGCGCGCTTTCGGCGATATGCGCCAAGGTGCAGCGTCCGATGCGTCCAAATCCGTTAATTCCGATGGTGATGGTCATGATGAAAGCTCCCCGACGCGCTCTGTCTGTGCGGTATAGCCCCAAGGGGGGCTCGAAAAAAAGACGTAAATCTTTGGAATTTGAGATCGTTAGCGCAATCTATGGGATGATAGCGCCAACGTGCCTACTGGCTGGACAGCGCCCCTGCAGGGTTTTGAACGCTTGCGCCTGCGCGCAGGGCGTTGCATGAAGTGCAGGACAACTTGAGGATAGCATGGCGGCTGCATTTTGACGTTTCTGGAAAACATCTTCGGATTGATCGATATGCGATCATTCTCGTCGGTCTGGTTCTGGATTGTGCTTGCGCTTTATTGGTCCTCGGTCAGTCAGTTCGTGCTTGGCGCGCCCTATGATCTGATCATGCGCGCGCGCAAGGGAAACAACCCGCAGGATATGCAGGATTTGCAGGCGCTCGTCGAAGTGCATGGACGGCGCCGACTGACGATGATGCGCCGTGCAGGGCATTGGGTCGTGGCGTTCATGACCACTTTGCTGACAACGATCTATGCGTTGGCGTTTCACTACGGCGTCGAATTTGCTCAGGCAGTTTTCGCTTTGATCCTGCCGCTGACTATCGTGCGCCTGATGTCGCTGCGGCTGGCGTTTCGGATCGAGCGTGAAAACCTGACAGGGGCGCGACTGTGTCGGGCGTTGCTGACCCATCGGTTCTGGGTGCAGGCCCTGGGCGTGGTCGTGATTTTCCTGACTGCTGTCTGGGGCATGTTTCATGTGATCTCGCGTTCCGTACTAGGGTTTTGAATCCCTTGAATCGCTGAAAATGCACGCGTGTAATTTCGAACAGGAGCTTTTGCCCATATGCAAGCGCTGAATCCCACGGTTCTTCTTGGCGGTGCGCCCGAAGGTTTCGACGCGCAGCTTCTGGCGCGTGAGGTCAAGACATCGGGTGCGAGCGTGATCCATGTCGCGCGGGATGACAAACGGCTCGAAGCCATGGCGCAGGCGCTGGCTTTTTTTGAGCCGGGGCTGACCGTGTTGCGCTTCCCGGCCTGGGATTGTCTGCCCTACGATCGTGTCTCGCCCAATGCGGAAATTGCGTCGCATCGCATGGCAACACTTGCGGCCCTCGCGCATGGGGTGCCAGGTCAGTTCGTGCTGCTCACCACACTTTCAGCGGCGACCCAACGGATCCCCGCGCGCGAGATCGTGGCGGCGGCCTCGTTTCGCGCGACGGTAGGGCGCAGGGTTGATGAAGGGGGCTTGCGAAACTGGTTGGTGCGCATGGGGTTTTCGCAATCGCCCACAGTGACCGAACCGGGTGATTTTGCTATTCGCGGCGGGATTTTCGACATTTTCCCGCCGGGCGAAGG
>SKIM01000198.1 GCA_007116445.1 Natronohydrobacter sp. | reverse complement strand
TTCGGCGTGAAGCAGGACGGCATTCCCGGACGTCTGGCAGAACTGTGGTTCAATGCCGAGGAAGAAGGGATCTATTTCGGCCAATGCTCGGAGCTGTGCGGGATCAACCACGCTTACATGCCGATCACCGTGAAGGTGGTGAGCGACGAGGAATATGTCGCCTGGCTGGAGCGTCAGGGCGCTGACTTTGCCAATGCGCCTGAATGGATCGAGCAGATTTCGCGTCTGGCTTCGGCAGAATGAGCGCTTGCCGCGCTGGCCTGAAAAGAGAGCGACATGAGTGACATCCGCGCAGATATGACATTGGCAGACCCCGGCGAGGCCCGCTTCGGAGATTTCGTCGCCCTGCTCAAGCCGCGCGTCATGTCGCTGGTGATCTTCACCGCGCTGGTCGGGCTGCTGGTCGCCCCCGGATATCTGCACCCTGTCGAAGCGCTTGCCGCGATCATCTTCATCGCACTCGGGGCCGGGGCGTCGGGCGCGCTGAACATGTGGTGGGATGCCGATATCGACCGGCTGATGAAGCGCACGGCGAAGCGGCCCATCCCCGCAGGCAAGGTTTCGCCGCAGGACGCTATGGCGATCGGCGTTGCGTTGTCGGGGATTTCGGTCGTCATGCTCTGGCTTGCGACCAATGCGCTGGCCGGGTTTCTGCTGGCCTTCACGATCTTCTTCTACGCTGTGATCTATTCGATGTGGCTCAAGCGCGCGACACCGCAGAATATCGTCATCGGCGGCGCCGCCGGGGCCTTCCCGCCGATGATCGGCTGGGTCGCGGTGACCGGGTCGATCAGCCTTGAAGCCTGCCTGATGTTCATGCTGATCTTCATGTGGACGCCCCCGCATTTCTGGGCTCTGGCGCTGTTCATGAAATCGGATTACCACAAGGCGCGTGTGCCAATGCTGACCGTGACGCATGGGCGCAAGGCAACGCGCAACCATATTCTGGTCTATACGGTCGCGCTGGTGCCCTTCGCGCTGGCCGCAGGCTTCACCTCGATTGGCGGCCCGGTCTATCTGGCGCTGGCGCTGGTGCTCAATGCGATGTTCCTGCAGGGCGCCTGGGCGATCTGGCGGCGCGGTGAAGCGCAGGCCGAGGCAGATGGTTACGCGACCGAAAAGCGCGTGTTCAAATTCTCGCTGGCCTATCTGTTTCTGCATTTCAGCGCGATCCTGCTGGAAAAAGGGCTGGTGCAGATCCCCGCCTATGCCGATTTTGCGGCCACCCTCAAGATACTGGAGCTGTTCTGATGGCCATCACGCGTGAACACGAACTGCACAAACGCCGCTCTGGGCGGAATGTCGGCCTTGCGCTGACCCTGATCTGCTTCATCGCATTGGTGTTCGGACTGACCATCGCGAAAGTATCGGGAGGCTCCACGCTGCAGGCGTTTGACCATTCCTATCGCCCGTCCCTTGACCCAGATCATGTGAGGTTTCAGCAAAGATGATCGCTGCATGGAAACGTCTTGATGGCATCGGGAAAACCACTGTCCAGGCTGTGGCCGTTGTGGTTTTCATGTTCGGCATGGGCTGGGCCGCTGTCCCGCTTTACGATCTGTTCTGCCGCGTCACAGGCTATGGCGGCACCACCAACACCGCCAGCGAAGCGCGCGGTGTGATCCTTGACCAGACCATGCGCGTGCGCTTCGATGCCTCTGTCGCGCGGGATTTCCCATGGTCGTTCCGCCCCGAAGAGCGCACCAGCGAGATCCGTCTGGGCGAAGTCGGGCTGGCCTTTTATGTGGCGCATAATCCCACTGATGAACCCATCGCCGGGACCGCCAGCTATAATGTCTCGCCTTATGACGCAGGGCGGTATTTCACCAAGATCGACTGTTTCTGCTTTGAATTGCAAGTCCTGCAACCCGGCGAGACAGTGCTGATGCCGGTGACCTATTTCGTGGACCCTGACATCCTGAACAATCGCGATGCGCGTGACACGCATACGATCACGCTTTCCTACACATTCCACCCCACGGATATCCCGGCGGATTATGTCGCGCCGGGCGCTGAAATGACCAACTGAACTCGCGCAGAGACACGAGCCTGAACCTGAGGGAACCTGACCAAATGGCCCAAGCCAAGAACCACGATTACCACGTTCTGCCCCCGTCGATCTGGCCCTTCGTGGCTTCCGTTTCGGCTTTTGTCATGCTTTTCGGCGCTGTCTTGTGGATGCACGGTTCCGGCCCGTGGATGTTCCTGATGGGGCTGGTGGGCGTGCTTTACGTCATGTTTGAGTGGTGGCGCGAGATGGTGATCGAATCGCATTCGGGCGATCACACACCGGTCGTGGTGATCGGGCTGCGCTACGGCTTCATCCTGTTCATCATGTCCGAGGTCATGTTCTTCGCGGCGTGGTTCTGGAGCTTCTTCAAACATGCGATGTATCCGATGTATACTTACATCGGCACTGAATATGTCCAGCCTGCGATCTACGCAGTCAACGCGTTCGACCTGCCGCTGATCAATACGCTCGTGCTGCTTCTCTCGGGCTGTGCCGTGACCTGGGCCCACCATGAGTTGGTCCATGGCGGATCGCGCAAGAATGTCGAAACAGGGCTTTTGCTGGGTGTGTTGCTGGGCATCGCCTTTACCGGCTTGCAGACCTACGAATATGTCTACCTGATCTCCGAGCGTGGTTACAGTTTCGCAGGTGATGTGTTCTACGCGAATTTCTTCATGGCGACGGGCTTCCACGGCGTGCATGTGATCATCGGCACGATTTTCCTTGCGGTCTGTTACTTCCGTGTCCGCGCGGGGCATTTCACCGCCGAACGCCATGTCGGCTTTGAAGCGGCGGCCTGGTACTGGCATTTCGTCGATGTGGTCTGGTTGTTCCTCTTCTTCGCAGTCTATATCTGGGGCATGTAACCCTCGCCCTCAAAGCGCCTTTCGCCTGTCGGCATAAGGCTGGCGCGCATCCCTGGGCGGGGTGCGCGTTTCGCATTTGGAGCAAGTTGGAACACGATGCTGCGACAGATGATCATCCCGGCGATGTTCGGCCTTCTCGGGACGGCGATCCTGGTTTCGCTGGGGCTGTGGCAATTGGACCGGGCCGAGCAGAAAGCCGCGCTGATCGCCGAGATGGAAACCCGCATCTTCGATGCGCCAGTGTCGCTGCCGGACGCGCCGGGCCCTGAGGCGCATCGCTATCTGCCCGTGATGACCGAGGGCCGGTTTCTGCCCGAGCATCTCTTCGTCCTGTCCGCACAGCGCGCACAGGGACCGGGCTTCCATCTGGTTCAGGCCTTCGAGACGCTGGACGGGCGGCGCATCCTTGTCGAACGTGGCTTTCTGGCCGAGGCCGCGCGCCCCTCGCTCGCGCTGGACGCGGGCGCGGCGGCCCAACTCGCTGGAAACCTGCACTGGCCGCGCGACACGAACCGCCATACCCCGGAATTCGATGCGGCCCGCAACCTGGCCTTTGGCCGCGATGTGACCGAAATGGCGCAGCGCCTGTCGACCGAAGAGGTGCTGGTGGTTCTGCGCGCCGCCGAGCCGCCCGCGCCGCAGATCACCCCGGTCCCGGTCTTTCAGGTCTCGATCCCCGATCCGCATCTGGGCTATGCGGTGCAATGGTTTTTGATGGCTTTGGCCTGGGCGGGGATGACACTCTTCTTTCTGTGGCGTATCAGAGCGCCACGCGATTAAGGATCAGGTCCAAGATGCACTATATTTCAACGCGCGGCACCGCCCCGGTGCTGGAATTTGAAGCGACGATGCTGACGGGGCTGGCCCGCGACGGCGGCCTGTATCTGCCCGACCATGTTCCGCCGCTGACACAGCAGGAAATCGCCGCGCTGGCAGGGCTCAGCTATGAAGATCAGGCCTATATCGTCATGCGCCCTTTCATTGGCAGCACATTTGACGACGAAACCTTTCGAACTCTGATCGCCCAGGCCTATCGCGATTTCGGCCATCCTGCCCGCGCGCCGCTCAAGCAGCTTGCGCCCAATCACTTCCTGCTGGAACTGTTTCACGGCCCCACGCTCGCCTTCAAGGATTTCGCCATGCAGCTGATCGGTCAGCTGTTTCAGGCCGCGCTGGCGCGCTCGGGTGAACGGGTGACGATTGTCGGCGCGACTTCGGGCGATACGGGCTCTGCCGCGATCGAGGCGTTTCGCGGGCTTGATAATGTGGATGTCTTCATCCTCTACCCGCATGGCCGTGTGTCAGACGTGCAGCGCCGCCAGATGACCACGCCCAGCGATGCCAATGTCCATGCGATTGCGGTCGATGGCGATTTCGACATTTGTCAGGCGCTGGTCAAG
>SKIM01000302.1 GCA_007116445.1 Natronohydrobacter sp. | reverse complement strand
GCGTGGCAAGCCGGGCCACGGCGTCTTCGCGCCCGCCCTCCTGCCAGGCGCGCACTGCCGCGTCCGACGGGCCGCGCGACCAGGCGCCGAGCCGCGCCAAGTCCCAGAATTTCCACAAAATCAACGCAAGCGTCAGCACCGACAGCACCGCGATCACCCAAAGCGCCGGGCCGCCGCGCGCCAGAAATGCCATCAGATCTGCATCCATTCCCCTAGCCTCCGCTGATCTGGCCAATCGTGGCCTGCCAGTCACGCGCGCCCGCGCTGACCGCCGAGAGCACCGCCTGCCCGATCGCTTCGCCGATGGCCGTATGCAGCCCAGCATAGTCATTCGCGCCTTCGGGCGCGGCGATGGCGATGCAATCTGTCCCGGTGCCCGTTGCGCGCCCGGCCCCATCGGGCAGGATATGACCTGCCTCCAGGATGGCCGTGGTGCGGGCTTGCGCGGCGATGCTCAACCCCTCCAGCAGACCCGTTTGCGACAGCGGCGCGTCGAGCCGCAGGGCGATGTTAATCGTGCCCAGCCGTGCGCGCAATTCCTGCGCCAGATCGCGGTTCCAGTCGCGGCCCGAGCGGTCAACACGGTGGCCGACGCGTTCGGCATTGGACAGACCGACCGTCGCCACGGCCTGCGCGGTGATCCCGTCCACCTGCGCGGATGACACATGATGCGCCGTCACATCGCGCGAGGTCAGCATGCAAACGCTACCCAGCGCGCCGCGCGTGCGCAATTCCCGGCGCAGCCAGTCGCCCACATCGAAGCCTTCAGGCAGATCGGCATTGCGCACTTGCCGCCACAGGATACGGCTTGTGCGCTGATAGCCCGCCCCATGCGGGGCCCAGGACAGCACCTGCAAAGGCGCACCGAGGTCGAATTCCAGCCATGGGGCGTCGAGCCGGATCATATCACCCCCACGGGTTGCACGATGGGGCCGTCGGGACTGGTGGTGATATGGGCGCGGATCTGGAAGACCTCGGCCAGCAGATCGGGCGTCAACACCTCGTCAGGCCGCCCATCCGCCGCAATCCCGCCGCGCCAAAGCACCACAAGCCGCGTGCAATAGCGCGCCGCCAGCCCCAGATCATGCATCGAAGCGATGACAGAGCGCCCGCCCCGCGCCTCGTCGGCCAGCACCTGCATCAGCCCCAGTTGATGCGCCGGATCAAGCCCGGCGGCGGGTTCATCGACCATCAGAAGCGGCGTGCTCTGCGCCAATGCCCGCGCGATCAGCACGCGCGCCTGTTCGCCCCCCGAAAGCTGCGTCGCGATGCGGGTGCGGAAGCTCTCCAGCCCCATGCGCGCAATCGCGCTGTCGATGGCGGCCTGATCCTCAGACGCGGGGGATGCACCCGGCGCGAGATGGGGCAGACGGCCCAGCGCGATCAGCGTTTCAACCGTCACAGGCCATGCGATTTCGCGCGCCTGCGGCAGCCACGCGACCGTTTTCGCGCGCGTCTTCAGCGGCAGGGCGCTGAGCGATGACATACCTCGATGGGCCATCAGCCCCAGCGCGCCGCGCATCAGCGTCGTCTTGCCCGCGCCATTGGGCCCGAGCAGCCCGACACATTCGCCCGGCCCGACCGTCAATGCGATGTCGCGCAGCACATCGCAGGGGCCGCGCGCGACGCTGAAATCCTGCAGTACCAGCCCGTTCATGCCTGCGCCCGCGTCTTGTAGATCAGGTGCAAAAACAGCGGTGCGCCGACAATCGCTGTCAGCACCCCGAGTTTCAAATCGCGCGTGGGCAGGATGACGCGCACGGCAATATCGGCCATCAGCACCAGCACAGCCCCGCCCAACGCGGAAGCCGGCAGCAGCACCGAGGGGCGCGCGCCGACAAGCGGGCGCAGGATATGCGGCACGACCAGCCCGACAAAGCCAATCGCCCCCGCCACAGCCGTTGCCGCGCCCACCATCGACGCCACGCCCAGCACCAGCGCCAGGCGCAGGCGGCCCAGATGCACGCCCATGCTGGCCGCGGCATCCTCGCCCAGTGTCAGCGCATCGAATTTGCGCCCTTGCGCGAGCAGCACCACCCCGCCCAAAACGATGAACGGGGCCGCGAGCCAGACATGAGTCATCGAGCGGTCCTGCAGTGAGCCCATCATCCAGAACACGATTTCCGAGGCCGCGAAGGGGTTGGGCGAAAGGTTCAGGACCAACGATGTCAGCGCGCCGGCGAGTGCCGAGACCGCGATGCCCGCAAGGATCAGCGTGATCGACCCACCATGCGCGCCGGCAAGTGCGAGGATGATCAGGACGGCCAGCACCGCGCCCGCGAGCGCCGCGAAGGGCAGCGCCAGCACATGCATGGCGGCAAAGCCTGTCTGAAGCGCCAGCACCGCGCCCAGCGCCGCCGATCCCGACACGCCGATCAGCCCCGGTTCGGCCAGCGGGTTGCGCAGATAGCCCTGCATCGCCGCGCCCGCCAGCCCCAAAGCCCCGCCCACCAGCACTGCTAGGATCGCGCGCGGCAGGCGGATTTCACGCATTACCAGCGTCTCGGCCAGCGCATCGCCCCGGATCAGCGCCGAAAGCGCCTGCAGGGGTGCCAGCCCCGCCGGGCCGATGAGCAGCGAGGCGGCGAAGAGCACCACCACCAGCGCCCCGAGTGTGATCCAGAGCACACGCATCCTAGCCCCCCTCATGCAAGGCGGCGAGCCGCGCAATGGCGCGCAGCACGGCAGGCGTGCCGCAGACCCATTCGGCATCGCTGAGCGCATGGGCGGCATGGCGGTCGCGCAGCGCCTCCATCGCCGGGTGGCGCAGCACGTCTTCGGAGCGCGAGGCGCCGGGATAGGGCTGGCCGGAAATCACCAGATCGGGCATCAGCATCACCAGCCGCTCCATCGCCAGCGTGCCGCCCCCTGACAGACCGGCTTCTGCGGCGATATTGGTGAAGCCTGCGGCGGTCAGGATCTCATGGGCGAGGGAGTTTTCGCCCGATGTGTAGTTATTGGCGTAATGCAGGGCCGCGCGCGTGGCGCGGTCGCGATCGGCGCGCAGGAACTCCAGATCAGCGGTGAATTGGGCGATGAGCGCCTCTGCCTCGGCCTCGCGGCCCAGCAGGCGGCCCACTTCGCGGATATTGTCGGGAATGGCGTCGAGTGCATTGACGATGGGGAGCTGCGCGACCTCGACGCCCAGACGGCGCAACAGCCCGACCGTGTAGGAGGACGTGAAGGTGCCCGCCAGGACCAGATCGGGGTTGAGGCGAAACACCTCCTCGCCCTGCCCGTAATTGACCGGATAGTTTTGCGCCTCATCCCACATGACCGAAGCATTCGGATCATGTGAAATCCGCGAGATCGAGATGAGCTGGCCGGGCGCGGCCAGCATCATCGCCAGCTGATCCGTGCACAGATTGATCGAGACCACCCTTTCGGGTGGCCCCGCCAGCGCCGCCCCTGCCCAGAGGGCAAGGGCTGCGCCAAGGGTTCTAGAAGCGCGACGCAACGCCAAGGTAGAAAGCCCTGTCAGAGGTGGCATAGCCCGAGATCTGCTGATACTGCTTGTCGAACAGGTTCTCGACGCGCAGCGTCAGATCCGCGATGTCATTGACACGGTAACGGATGCCTGCATTCACCACCGAATAGCTCGGCATCCCACCTGTGCGCCCGCCGACATGCTGCAAGCTGATCGTCGAACTGACGCGGTCGCTCCAGTCAGAGCGCAGACCCAGAGCAAGATCATGCCGCGGGACGCGGGCCAGCCGCGCACCCGAAGGGTCGCGCGCGTCAACATATGTGTAGGCCGCATCAAGTTGGTGATCATCTGTGACCGGAATTGCTGCGGCGAACTCAAAACCCCGCCGTTTGGTCTTGCCGGTCAGGTTCTGATACTGGTGGGAAAAACCCGCAGGCCCTGCTTGCAGGCATGGGCTTCCAAATACGTCCGGATCGAGTGCGCAAAATTCAATCAGATTGTCAGTGGTCAACTGGAACAGCGTCGTGCTGATTTCAGCCCCAGCGCCAATAGAAAAATCCGCACCGATTTCGGCAGATCGACTGGTTTCAGGCTTCAGTTCAGCGTTCGGGCCAACTATGAAGACGAAACCCGGGCCGGAATAATCTGCACCGAAACGCTGCGGTATGCTTGGCGCGGCGAAGCCGCTGCCAATAGCGCCGCGCAGTCGGATATTGTCATTCACGGCCCAGACTGCAGCCAGCCGGGTGCTGAGCTGACTGCCGAATGACGAATGCCTGTCTACCCGCGCAGAGGCCGAGATATCCAAAGCTTCAGTAGCTTGCCACTGTAGCTGTCCATAAATCCCTTTGGTGTCGACTTT
>SKIM01000050.1 GCA_007116445.1 Natronohydrobacter sp. | reverse complement strand
CGCGAAGATGCGCTCCGCGCGATGTCAGACAGTGATAGGCCGCAAGCGCATCGGGGTCGCAGGCGACACCTTCTTGGATCCGTGCCAGATCCATATGCAGTGGAGAGGCACTGGCTGCCCGGTCCACGCCGCATGCATCGCGGGGGGCCGGGCGAGACGTTTACAGGCAACAGCTCTCGCTTCTCCAAGAGCCGCGGCAGAATTTCCGCCCGTAGGGTCAGGAAAAGCGCGGCATGGTGGAGCGAACCGGATAGCGAGACATCATGTCCTATCCCTCTGATAGTCCCCAGTTGCCATGAACCTAAAATCGCGCGGTGATGGGTGCTCCCTGACTGATGATGTCACAAACACGCCTCGAACAGGGCGCGCGTATTCTCGCGCGTCATCTCAACAGGATTGCCACCACAGGACGGATCGAGCAGCGCCATTTCTGTCAATTCGTCCAGACTGCCAGCCTCGACCCCCATCGCGCTCAGATTGGCTGGGATCGCCAGTTTTGCGCGCAGCTCAAGGATATGAGCATAAAAGCCGTCAAACCCGCCGGAGATCCCCAGATAGGCCGCTGCGCGCGTGATGCGCTCTTCGATCGCGGTTCGATTGAACGCCAGCACCATCGGCATGACCACGGCGTTGGTGGTGCCGTGATGGGTGTTGAAGACCGCGCCGATCGGGTGGCTGAGGCTGTGGATCGCGCCCAGACCTTTCTGGAAAGCGACAGCACCCATCGCGGCGGCGGACATCATCTGCGCACGCGCATCCAGATCATTAGGATTGTCATAAACGCGCGGCAGATTCTCCAGCACCAGCCGCATCCCTTCCAGCGCAATGCCGTGGCTCATAGGATGGTAATGCGGGCTGCAATAAGCTTCCAGACAATGCGCAAAGGCATCCATGCCCGTGCCTGCCGTGATGAAGGCGGGCATTCCCACGGTCAGCGCCGGATCACAGATTGTGACTGCGGGCATCAGCTTGGGGTGGAAGATGATCTTCTTGCGATGCGTGGTATTGTCCGTCAGAACCCCCGCACGCCCGACCTCCGACCCTGTCCCGGCCGTGGTCGGGACGGCAATGATAGGTGCGATTGTGTCGGCGTTGGCGCGGGTCCACCAATCGCCGATATCTTCCAGATCCCAGACCGCGACAGGCTGATCGACCATCAACGCAATCATCTTGCCCAGGTCCAGTGCCGAGCCGCCGCCGAAAGCCACCACGCCATCATGCCCACCTGCGCGGTAAACCTGCAGTCCGGCCTGCATATTCGCCTCGGTCGGGTTCGGGTCCACCTCGCTGAACATGGCGCGGCCGAGACCGGCTGCGTCGAGGATATCGAGCGCCTGCGCGGTAATCGGCAATGTGGCCAGCGCGCGGTCCGTGACCAGCAAGGGCCGCGCGATCCCAACGACCTTGCACTGTTCGGCAAGTTCCGAAATCCGCCCTGCCCCGAATTTGATGGTGGTCGGATAACTCCAGTTTGCAGTCGGTCCCATGACTTACGCCTTTTTCAGATGATAAGATTTCACGCGCGTGAGCGCATGATAGCCCAGAGCAGACAGCGCCGCGCCGCGTCCTGTATCCTTGCAGCCGGTCCAGCACAGCGCCGGGTCCAGATAATCGCAGCGATTCATCAGAACCGTGCCGGTCTGAAGCTGCGCCCCGATCGCACGCGCTGCCGTCGCGTCGCGTGTCCAGATCGAAGCCGTGAGGCCATAGGCGCAATCATTCATGAAACCGATTGCCTCGGCATCATCGCGTACCGGCATGATCCCCACCACCGGCCCGAAACTTTCTTCACGCATGACACGCATGCCATGCGTGACATCGACAAGGATCTGCGGCGCCAGATAGGCTGCGCCATCATCAGCGGGGAACTCTGCCATATCGATGAGCGCCTTTGCACCCGCCGCCACAGCATCAGCGATCTGCGCGCGCACGATCGCCGCGAAACGCGCATGGGCCATCGGCCCCATCGTGGTGTTCTGTTCCAACGGATTGCCAAGGCGCTGCCCGCGCACCCATGCCACCGCCTTCTCGACAAAGGCACCATAGAGGCTCTCATGCACATAAATGCGTTCGATCCCGCAGCAGCACTGACCCGAGTTGAACATCGCGCCATCCATCAGCCCGTCCACAGCCGCGTCCAGATCGGCATCGGCACGGACATAGCCCGGATCCTTGCCACCGAGTTCCAGTCCCGTGCCTGTAAACGTGCCCGCTGCGGCCCGTTCAATCGCGCGCCCGCCCCCCACCGAGCCCGTGAAATTAACGAAATCAAAGGCGCGGGCGCGGATCAGGGTCTCTGTCGTGGCGTGATCCAGCACGAGGTTCTGAAAGACATCTTCCGGAACGCCTGCCTTGTGAAAGGCCTCTGCCAACCGCTCACCCGCGAGTAAAGTCTGGCTGGCATGCTTGAGCACCACGGCGTTTCCGGCAATCAATGCCGGCACGATCGTGTTCACTGCGGTCAGGAAAGGGTAATTCCACGGCGCGATGACAAACACCACACCCTGCGCTTCGCGCGCCAGCAGACGCGTGAAACGATCACTCTCCTCGATCACCTCATCAGCCAGCGCCGCAGCCGCGATCTCGGCCATATAGGCCGCACGCTCGCGCACTCCGCCAAATTCGCCGCCATAACGCACCGGGCGTCCCATCTGCCACGCCAGTTCCGGCACGATCTTCGGGGCCATCTGCTCAAGCATATCGATCCCGGCCATCACTGTCGCGATACGCCTCTCCAGCGGGAGGGCAGACCAGGCGCCCTGCGCATCACGCGCACGCGCCACCGCGTCCCTCGCCGCCTGCTCCGGCAGCGCGTCCCGCTGGGCATAGACAGACCCGTCTATGGGCGAGATCAAATTGATCACAGTCATCTTCTCTCCTGAACAATGTTGAAGTCTTCTGTCGCATAGCGACAGGAATTGTCCTAGCCGCGCTCGAGCAGGCGCTTGCGCTCCCAGTCGGTCACGACGCGGTCATGCTCTTCGATCTCCCAGCGTGCCGCGCGGGTGTAATGATCAACCACCTCATCACCAAAAGCCGCGCGCAACATGGCAGAAGCTTCCAGCAGATCAGCCGCATGTCGCAAAGTCTTTGGAATTTCGCGCGCCTGCGCATTCTGATAGCTGTCCCCGCGCATTTCTGCCTCCAGCTCCATCGCGCCCTCAATACCCGCAAGCCCCGCCGCCAGCAGACCCGCGCAGGCCAGATAGGGATTCAGATCCGCGCCCCCAATCCGGCATTCGACACGCACCGCCTTTGTCCCATCGCCACAGACCCGAAAACCCGCGGTCCGGTTATCCAGCGACCAGACCGCCTTGGTCGGCGCAAACATTCCCACGCAAAAGCGTTTGTAGCTGTTCACATAAGGGGCCAACAGCGCCGTAATCTCTCCCGCATGGGCCAGTTGCCCGGCCATATACTGACGCATCAGCGCCGACATCCCATATTCCGCGCTCTCGTCCCGAAATGCGGGCTGGCCATCGAGCGTCCAGAGGGACTGATGCACATGGCTCGACGACCCCGCCCGCCGATGGTCATATTTCGCCATGAAGGTGACCGACTTGCCCAGATCATGCGCAATTTCCTTGGTCGCCTGTTTGGTGATGACATGGAAATCTGCCGTCCTCAGCATCTCGTCATAGCGGATATTGATTTCCGCCTGTCCGGCTTCTGCCTCGCCCTTGGAATTCTCGACCGGAATGCCCGCACAGTAAAGCCCATTGCGCAAGGCCCGCATCAACGGTTCCTCTTTCGAGGTCTGGAACAGATGATAATCCTCGTTGTAGCCAGAAATCGGCGTCAAATGATCCGTCCCGCCATCGCGCAACGCCTCATAACTCTGCTCGAAAATGAAAAACTCCAACTCTGTCGCGGCCATCGCCGCATAGCCCATCTCGCGTGCTCGCGCGACCTGTCGCTTCAATATGGCACGCGGTGAGATCGCTATTTCTTCATGCGTGTGATGATCCAGCAGATCACACAACACCAGCGCCGTGCCCGGCAGCCACGGCACAGGTCGCAAGGTCACAAGATCAGGCTTCATGACATAGTCACCATAGCCCTTCGCCCAGGACGTCGATGCGTAGCCCTCGACGGTCAGCATTTCCATATCCGTGGCCAACAGGTAATTGCAGCAATGCGTCTCCTGATACCCGGAGTCCAGAAAATGTGCCGCATGAAAGCGCTTGCCCATCAACCGGCCCTGCATATCGGGCGCAGCGACCAGAACCGTGTCAATCACGCCCGCGTCAAATGCCGCGCGCAACTCCTCCAGTGTCATTATCCCCCGTCTCCCTCATTCATCCTTG
>SKIM01000200.1 GCA_007116445.1 Natronohydrobacter sp. | reverse complement strand
GACGAAACGCGCCTGTGCCAGCATGCGCAGCCATTCGACCGGTGTCGGCACGATCCCGGTGCCGATATCGCGCCAGCGCTGTCGGTTGCCGCGCGCCGAAACGAGGCGCACCCCAAGCTGCCTGGACACGGCTTCAGCCAGCGGTCGGATCACCGCATCCGTGCGCAGCGCATAGCAGAAGACCGTATCCTGCGTGCCCCGCTCAGGGCCAAGCAGCGTGTCAAACTGGCCCAGCAGCAGCGTCGGGTCGGGCACCACTTCGATGGTCTCAGGCGCGATCCCGGCGGCGGTCAGGATCGCCCGCCCGCTGGCCTCGCGCACCGAAAGTCCGTCCAGGCCGCGTGCCAGACGGGCAAGCTCGGCGTGATACTTGGCCTCGATATCACTGCGCCCGAAGCTGGGGGCATAGGCCAGCTTGCGCGTCTGTTCTGCCCCCAGAATATCGAGGAAATAAACCGGGTCCAGCCCGCGCTGCACAGAGGGGTTCCAGATCTGATCCGATCCGCAGACCAGCATGTCAAACCCAGCGACCTGCGCGCGCAAGGCGTCGCGCGTGGGAAGCGGCGCGCTGGTCACGCCCAGATGCTCGCGTCGAAACGTCTCGAACCCGGCCTGCATGGATTTGTTGCCGAAGAGCTGGCGCTGGCGCTGCGACAGTTTCATGTAGAGGATCGTCGCGTTCTTGCGCCAAAGTCGCGGATTCCAGATCTGGTCGAAGGGGCCACCGTCTTCGACATAGGCCGGGTGATAGGGGATGAATTCCGCTTCGGTGCCGCGCCCGCGAAACCATTCGCGCAGGCTGTAGGCCTGATACAGCGCGCCGTAATTGTCGCTGAAGTGATAGGTCAGCAGACCGATTTTCAAAGCCTCAGTCATTGCGGCAATAAACCCCTTCTTCCGGTGGACCCGCGAGATAGCGGTCATGCTGTGCGCGCTCTGTTTCGGTGAAACGCATCCGGATGGGGCGGGCTGGCACGCCGCCTGCGATGGTGTAGGGCGCCACATCGCGGGTCACGACTGCGCCCGCTGCGATCACGGCGCCGCGCCCGATGCGCACGCCGCGCAGGATCGTCACCCGCGCCCCGATCCAGACGTCATCTTCCAGCACGACCGGGCGCGGTGCAGGCCGACCCGAGAAAATCACCGCAAGGCCCGGACGATCGATGCGGTGATCGTCGCCCGTGATCAGCAGATCCGGCCCGATCATCACATAGTTGCCCATGATGACGCCCGCGGGGATCACGGCCCCGGCCCCGATATAGCCATAAGCCCCCATCTGCAGCGAAGGGTGGATGACGCAGCGCCGCGCCAGATAGCTGGTCGGATGGACCTGCCATGCGCGGTAACGCAGCCGGTGCAGCGCCATGCGCAGGCGGCGCAGCTGCGCGCGCAGCGCGCTCATGTCGCCCTCTGCAAAGAGGTGTCGAGCGCCGAGGTGATCGCGCGCACCTGCATCTCGGGCGTATAGCCTTGCTCGATTGTGGCAATGGCACGGGCGCGGCTGGCAGCGCGCTGCGCGGCGCTCTGGTCCAGAAAGCCCGCCATCTGCTGCGCCAGATCCGCCACATCGCCAAAGCGGAAAAACGCGCCTGTCTGGCCGGCTTCGATGGCCTCGACCTCGGGCATCTGACGGTCGAGGTCATCATGGGTGATCACCGGAGCCCCATAGGCCAGCGCATGCATCGCCAGCAATCCCACCTTCCCGGGCGAGACTACAGCGCGCGTGGCCATGAACAGCTGGGCCAGCTGATCCTCGTCATAGATCGCGCCCATGAAGCGCACATCGACGCCGAGCCTTTGCGCCTGCGCCTGAAGGGCAGGGCGCTCGGGCCCGTCCCCGACCAGCACGAGCGCCGTCCCGTGGGGCAGATGCGCCATCGCGGCGATCGCCATATCCAGCCGCACAGTGCCGATCAACCGCGCGACCGACAGGAAGAACGGCCTCTCCAGTGGCGCACGGCGCGGGTCCGTGTCCGGGCATGACAGGATCGCCGCGCGCGTCTTGCGCTGCATGTCATAATCGAGCGAGTTCCCGATCACATGAAGGCGCGCGGGCGCGAACCCTTGCGCGATCCCGAGATCTTTTGCCCGCTGGCCGTAAAGCAGAAGCGCATCTGCGAGCCGGTAGAAGCTGTTGCGCAGGGCGCGCTTGGGCCACGCTTCGCGCGACAGCCAGCCATGGGTCCAGAACAGGACAGGCTTGCCGCGCAGCCGCGCAAGCACCGTGGCGATCCATGTCGACAGGATGAAGGGATTGCCAAGAAAGATTACGGCTGCATGTTCGCGCCGCCACGCAAGGCCAAGCGCTCCAGCTTGCCACATCATTTTCCTGAACCGCCGCAGCTGAAGGTTGTGATGATGTGCCCCACGCGGCCCGGTCATGATTGTTTCGCTCACGCCTCTGGAGTCGTAATAAAGGTCGAAATGATAGGCATGGCTGCCCGAAAGCGCGGCGAAGACGGCCGCGCGGTAATGCGGGAAATGCGTATAAACGATTGCGACCTTCGGTTTTGCGACAGCGGTCATTCTGACAGCCTCGGAGCATGGGTATGGGCGCGGGCAGGTCTGGGGGCGGCGGTGATTGCGTCAGATGCGCAGGCGCGCGCGGGCGCGACCTGGTGCAGAGCGGCTTTCCGGCTTTCGGCACGGCTGCGTGCAGAAAGCATGATGATCAGCAACGCCGCGGGGAAAAAAACCGTGTTGATATAGATCGCGCCCGACAGCTGCGTGAAGACAAGGCCCTGAATGGACAGTGCCGAAAGCAAAGGAAAGTCTCTGCCAATATGGCGCAGGGACTTCACATAGAGCACCATGAACCAGATCAGCAATCCAAGGCCGATCACGCCTGTTGCCATGGCGGCTTCGACAAAGAGATTATGCGGGTAGCGGTCCCCAAAAACCGAGAATTGCGCGCCGTAAATGGGCGAGCTTAAAAAATCCTCCACCGCCTGTCGCAACAGCCCTGCGCGGCCCAAAGCGGAAGCATCCTCACCCATCGTCAATCTGGAGATGCGACTGGCCAGCGTGGAGGATGTGTCCCAGAATACGGCCGCGACGCTCAGAAAGGACAGTCCCAGTAAAATCATGCGCCAATTGTGCAAATAAAGCCATGTCCCGGCGACCAGAAGCGCGATCAGCGGCCCCCGCGATCCCGATGCGATAACAACAGGGAAAGCCAGCAGAATCATGACGATGCTGGCATATTTGACCGTCCAGGATTTTGTGCTGAACAGATAGGTGGAAAAGCACAGGATCGTTGTGACGGCCGCATGTCCCAGCGCAATCGGGTTTAGATTCGTGAAGCCAGCGCGTCCGTGAAAGGGGTTTTCATAATTCCCGAGCAGATAATACGACATGATCACCACAATTCCGCAGGCTGCGATATAAGCGCGAAACGTGGCTTCGGTTTTCGGCAGGCTGGCGGTGACAGCGATCGCAAGGCAAGGAATAAGCACAGTCAGCGTGAATCGTGTCCATGCAAAATCCGCATTCGGCAAGTCCCTCGTCAGATCGATGAACAAGCGCAGCGTATAGACAAACAGAAAGGCAAGCGCGCCGATCCTGACTGTCACAGCGGGCAACTTAACAAATACGACAGCGATGAAATAAAGGCCCAGAAGCGCTACGGATGCGCGAAAGACTATGCGCAGAATGCTGCCATCGGCGCCAATCAGATTGGTCAGCATTGAAATTGTGGGATATCCCACCACGGAGGCCGCCACAATCAAGAAGGGAATCCGGACGCCAAGGTTTTGAAACGATAACCGCATCCCGTCCCCTTTGATGCGCTGCGGCCTTGGGCATATATGAGCAGAGATCAGAATTGATGTCCGTTCAAGAGTTGCGCCATATGGTGCTGGCGTGCGCCAAGACATGCTTAAGCTCGCCTTAAGGTTTCATAGCTCCAATGGGAATACAACGCAACTTTGAAAGCCCCCGCTCGCGCGGTAGGGGGGCTGAAGCGTGGCGCATGTGCAAGCGCCCCGCGTGTCACCATTTGGTCAGGCTGCACCCTTTGGCGAAATAACGCCGGCGCGCGTGGCTTGCGCTTTATGCGCACTCCCCCCCTTCAGGGCATTTTGTCCTGCTGGAGGGTTCAGCGCTACAGCCTGTCTTATTCCTTTGGCGCCAGTCGCAGACCCAGTTCGCGCAGCTGCTCATTCGTCGGATCAGAGGGCGCCTTGAGAAGCAGGTCTTCGGCGCGCTGGGTCATCGGGAACATGATCACCTGACGGATATTCGCCTCATCGGCCAGCAGCATCACGATCCGGTCAATCCCCGCCGCGCAACCGCCATGCGGCGGCGCGCCGAATTTGAATGCCTTGACCATGCCGCCGAAGCGCTTGTCGACTTCGGAATTCGGATAGCCTGCAATCTCAAACGCGCGATACATGATCTCGGGCTTGTGGTTTCGGATCGCGCCCGAGAGGATCTCATAGCCATTGCAGGCGAGGTCATACTGATAGCCCTTGACCGCCAGCGGATCACCGTCCAGCGCGTCCATCCCGCCTTGCGGCATGGAAAACGGGTTATGGCTGAAGTCGATCTTGCCGGTCTCGGCATCCGCCTCATACATCGGGAAGTCGACGATCCAGGCAAAGGCGAAGCGGTTTTCATCGGTCAGTTTCAGCTCGCGGCCAATCTCGTCGCGGGCTTTCGCGGCGACGCCTTCGAATTGCGCGGGCTTGCCGCCAAGGAAGAAGGCCGCATCACCTTCGCCAAGGCCGAGCTGCTGGCGGATCGCTTCAGTCCGCTCCGGGCCGATATTCTTGGCCAGCGGGCCCGCGGCTTCGAGCCCGTCGCTGCCTGCACGCCAGAAGATATACCCCATCCCCGGCAGCCCCTGCGCCTGAGCAAAACCGTTCATCCGGTCGCAGAACTTGCGCGAGCCACCGCCCGGCGCGGGAATGGCGCGGATCTCGGTGCCCTCATTCTCCAGCAGCTTCGCGAAGATCGCGAAGCCAGAGCCGCGGAAATGTTCGGATACGACCTGCATCTCGATCGGGTTGCGCAGGTCGGGCTTGTCGGAGCCGTATTTCAACAGCGACTCGGCGTAAGGGATGCGCGGCCAGTCGGCGCAAGCGTCGACCTTCTTGCCGCCCGCAAATTCCTCGAACACACCCTGCAGCACCGGCCCAACCGCCGCGAAGACATCCTCCTGCTCGACAAAGCTCATCTCGACATCAAGCTGGTAGAAATCCGTCGGCGAGCGGTCGGCGCGGGGGTCTTCGTCGCGGAAACAGGGCGCGATCTGGAAATAGCGGTCAAAGCCCGACACCATGATCAACTGCTTGAACTGCTGGGGTGCCTGCGGCAGCGCGTAGAATTTGCCCGGATGCAGGCGCGAGGGCACCAGAAAATCGCGCGCGCCCTCGGGGCTCGACGCGGTGATGATCGGCGTCTGGAACTCGGTGAAGCCCGTGTCCCACATCCGCGACCGCATGGAGCGCACGACATTCGAGCGCAGCATCATATTCGCATGCAGCCCGTCGCGGCGCAGGTCCAGAAAGCGGTAGGCGAGGCGCGTTTCTTCGGGATAGTCCGGCTCCCCAAAGACCGGCAGGGGCAGATCCTCGGCCGCGCCCAGCACATCCATGGCGCGCACATAGACCTCGATCTCGCCCGTCGGCAGCTTGGCATTGACGAGCGCGGCATCGCGGGCCTTCACCTCGCCCTCGATCCGGATGCAGAATTCGGCACGCAGCTTTTCAATCGCCTTGAAGGCCGCCGAGTCGCTATCGGCCAGAACCTGCGTGATGCCGTAATGGTCGCGCAGGTCGATGAACAGCACGCCGCCATGGTCGCGGATACGATGCACCCATCCCGACAGGCGGACTGTCTCGCCCACATGGGCGGCTCTCAGGTCGGCACAGGTATGGCTGCGATAGGCGTGCATGATCGGCCCTTTCAGAAGCATATGCGAACCCGCGCGATACACAGGCTGAGGCGCAGGAAGTCAAGGGGTCAGGTCCAGTGCGTCTGTCCTGCGCCAGACAGCACGGCTTGTGCCATGGCCAGCTGATCATTGCCAATACCTTGCGCACGCGATGCGGCGATGACGGTTTCATCGCGCATCAGGATGAAATCAAGTCCAGCCCCCAGAAGCGCGTCATCCACCCCAGCGGGATCGCGCAGCGCGGCCACCAGTTCGCCTGCCGAAGCTCCGCTTGCTGTCAGGAAGACCGGCAAAAGCTCCTCCTGCCCGCAAAGCCAGATCAGCGCGCCATGAGCGAGATCTCGCGCATGTGATGGGGTCATGTCCATGGCCTCCGAAAGATGAAAGGTTTTGTTAACCTCGTAGTCCTACATATTAATGACACATTCACCATGACAAGGGGCAAGCGACGTGCCGAATCGAATACTCGTTGTCGATGACATGTCGCTCGGGCGGATCGTGCTGCGCGCGAAACTGTCAGCGGTCTGTTATGAGAGCTTGCTGGCTGTCTCGGGCGCGGCCGCTCTGAAGCTCGCGCGTGATTTCCGGCCTGATCTGGTGCTGATGGATTGCTCATTGCCCGATATGTCCGGCCCTGATGTCTGCAGGGCGCTGCGCGCGGATCCGCAGACGGCGCATATTCCCATCGTGCTGTTTTCCGCCGATACCGGACGCGAAACGCGGCTCGAAGCGCTGGCGGCAGGCGCCGATGATGTGCTGCGCAAGCCGCTCGATGAGGCCTATCTGCTGTCACGTCTGCGCGCGTTGCTGCGCAAAAGAAGCACCGAGCGTGATTACCAGTCCCAGGGTAAGACCAGTCTGAGCCTGGATCTCGCGCATCGTCAGGTCGCGATCAATCCGGGCGCGCGGATCGCACTGGTCTGCCATGATATCGCCAGTTGCGGGCAGGCGCTTGACCTGTCGGCGACGCTTTACGATGAAGTTGTGTCTCTGCCCGAAATGCTGAATCCGACCCAGCCTGACGCGCTGCCCGATGTGCTGATGCTGGCCCCGGATGTGATCGACCTGCACGGCCTCGCCATCATCTCCGAGCTGCGCTCGAGAGAATTGACGCGCGATCTTCCCATCGTCGCGCTGATGCCTGCGCCCCTGCGTGCATTGCGGGGGATGGCGCTGGATCTGGGCGCGGAAGAAGTGCTGCAGGAACCCTTCGACGATCTTGAAACCAAATTGCGGCTGGCATCTGTGGTCAAGCGCAAGCTCTGGGCCGATGCGATGCGCGAGGCGCTGAGCATGGAGCTGGATCTCGCCACGCGCGACCCGCTGACCGCGCTTTTCAATCGTCGCCATGGCATGTTGCATCTGGGCCGAATGATGATACCCGATGATCGACAGGACAAGACGCCCTTCGCGCTTGTGCTCATCGACATCGACAATTTCAAGCGGATCAATGACAGCTTCGGGCATCTTGCCGGGGACCGTGTGCTGGTCGAGGTGGCGCGGCGCATGAGTTCCGTGATCCGCGCGGGTGATATGCTTTCGCGATATGGAGGCGAGGAGTTTCTGCTCACGCTGCCGGGCTTGACGGCCCGCGCCGCGCGAAAGATGGCCGAACGCATCCGCAACGCCATCGAGGCCGAAAGCTTCAGTGTGAAAGGTGTGCCCGGCGCGTTGCGCGTGACAGTCTCGATCGGTGTGGCAACGCATGACCCTGCGGCGATGCTGTCGCGCGCGGATCACACACTTGACATGGAAGCTCTGATTGATGCGGCCGATCGCGCGCTGCATCAGGCGAAGGAAACCGGGCGCAATCGCGTGTCGATGGCCGTTAACGCGAAGGCAGCTCAGGACGCCTGTTGCCTGAGCCACGATCACGCCAGCGCCGCTGTTTCAGCGCCTCTTCCAACGCATCAGCATAGGCCTGCCGAGCCGCGGGCGACATTGTACTGACTTCTGCGATCAGCAGTTGGTGCATCTGTGTGCTGATCTGAACCAGATGAGCCTGGGCTTGGGTCAGCGCATCTGCGAAGAGAGCTTCGTCGAATTCCTCTGCGCGCAGCGCCGCGATTATGTTGCGCTGGGACGACATGCCCGTGCCGCGCAGCCGTGCATCGCGCCAGATGGCGCGGGTATCGCTGCGCAATGCGCGGCGCGTCTCATTGGGCAGCGCCGAAATCGCCGCACGCAGCACACTGCCTGGCTCGCCCGCGCGTGTCGCGATCGCGCCCAGCATCGCAAAGCCGGCCAGATTCAGCAGGACCGAGACGACAAGCGCCGCTTTCAACCATGAAAAGCGCTGTTTGCGCGCGGGTTTATCCGTTTCCATCGCTCAGAATCCTATCGTCAAGGGGTCATCCAACCCGATCAGGGGCAGCGCTACGGCGTCAAGGAAGCTGAAGGCTTCGTGCATCCAGACGGGCAACTCCAGCGCGACAACTGGAAGCGGCATCACAATGCCGACCCAGAGCCCAGCCATCGCGGCCATCGCGCCGCTGGCTGCAAGCGAGGCGCTCCAGACCGAAATCAGGCCGCGCCACCGGTTGGCGCGCGCAGGCGTCGGGGGCATGGCGCGCGCTTGCGCTGCGCCTGCTAGGATTCGGGCTCGCATTTGGGCGGACAGTTCTGGCGCATCGGCGCGGGCGGCGTCGAAAAATACCGCCAGCGGATCTGGGTCGCTTCGGTCCAGTGGTCGTTTGTCAGTTGTCATCTTCATACCCCAATGCGTCTTTCTCGCTTGCCAGAATGGCCGAGAGCCGTCGTTTGCCCCGCGCTGTAAGGCTTTCCACGGCTTCGACCCCGATCATCATGATCGCTGCGATCTCAGGGTTCGCCAGCCCTTCGAGGTGACGCAGGATCACTGCCTCGCGCTGTCGTTCGGGCAGTTGCAGAAGGGCTGCTTCCAGTGCGCGCGTGCGGTGCTCCTGCATCAGCCGTGCATCTGCCCCCGCGGCGGGATCCGGCAGGTCCGGCATCTCGGACACCATCCGCTTGCGTCGTCGCAGCCTGTCGGTGCACAGGTTGGCCGCGACCCTGTAGACCCAGGTCGATGGCTGCGCGAGCCCGGCTTGCCAGTCCGGCGCCATCCGCCACAGCCGCAGCATCGCCTCCTGCACCACGTCTTCCGCCTCTGCCCGGTCCCCGAGCATCCGCGCGGCATAGCGTAGCAAGGCCGGGGCCAGCAGATCGGTCAGCGCGATCGCTGCCGTCTGGTCGCCCTCTGCCAGCTGTGCAAGCAGCTGCGCCTGATCGCATTCTGAATTCACGGCCTGCAGCACCATCCTGCCCTTGTTGTATCGCCGGGCGGAACAGGCCCGCCCGGCACTGTGGCGTCAGCGCGCGCGTTCCTCGCGCCATGATCCACGCTGCCCTGTGCGTTCCATACGCTTGGCCATGCGCGAGGTGAACGCCTCATATTCAGCAGGCGATATTTCGCCGTCGGAATTGGCATCGATTCGCGCAAAAAGCCGCGCCTGCATCTCGGCGCGTTCTGCGCTGACATGAGCGGCAAGACCCGCGCGCAATGCCGCCTCGTCAAGCTTGCCTTCGTCATCGGCTTCCTGCATCAGCCGCGCGATCATGGCCTCGCGGTTTTGCGTTCCGATGGCGGCCAGGCTGCCTTGAAATTCCTCCAGCGTGACGGCCCCGCTTCCGCTCTGATCGAGCGTGCCGAAATCGGGCAAGGCCGCGCGGGTCTGACCCGGCCCGCGCGCCTCTGCCATCATCGGCACGGCAAGGCTGAGGGCCGCAGCGAGGGCAGTTGAACATAGTGTTTTCATGCGATCGTCTCCGTTTTCCACGGGGCGTATCTGCCCCGGACAGTGGTTCAAACGCGTCCGCTGCCCGGTTCCGTCGCAACAAAAGCGAAGCCTTGCGGCAGGATGACGCAAAACCAATCTGTGCTATGTCAATTTTCTCATGGCTTTTGTAAGCTGAAAGACCAAAATGAGGATCGCGCCCCATGAGCCTGATTGACACGCTGCCTGTTGACGACCGCCCGCTTGCGCCTGCCGTGTTGCGCGGCCTGCGCTGCAAATGCCCAGCCTGCGGAAAGGGTCCGATGCTGCAAGACTATCTCAAGGTCCGTGATGCCTGCCCGTCCTGCGGTGAGGATCTCAGCCATCAGCGTGCTGATGATGGGCCTGCCTATCTGACCATGCTCATCACGCTAAAGGTTGTGACACCGCTGATGGTGGTGTCGATGTTCATGTGGGATCTGCATCCTGCGGTGCTGTTTGCGATATTCGCAACTTTGCTGATTGCCCTTTCGCTCTTCCTTCTGCCCCGGTTCAAGGGCATGATTGTCGCAATTCAATGGTCGCGCCGGATGAACGGGTTCGAGAATGAGGATGCAAGACAGCGCTGACAAGTCCGCCATTCGCGACGCGGCAACACTCTTGCTGATCCGCGGGACAGGCAGGGACGCGCAGGTGCTCATGGGCCAACGCGGGGCAAAGGCGGCCTTCATGCCCGACAAATTTGTCTTTCCCGGTGGCGCAGTCGATGCGACGGACGCAGTTGTGCCGCTTGCCCGCCCGGTGTCGGCGGCCTGCAGCGCCCGCCTCGCGCAAGGTCATGCGCAGCCGCAGGCGCTCGCGGCCGCGGCCATCCGCGAGTTATGGGAGGAAACGGGTCTCATGCTCGGCCAGGCCGGAGACTGGCCTGACCCGCCGGCAGACTGGCAGGGCTTTGCCGCGCATGGCCTTGTGCCCGACGCGCATGGGCTACGCTATATTTTCCGCGCGATAACGCCACCCGGACGGCCCCGCCGTTTTGATGCGCGCTTCTTTCTGGCCCAGGCCGACGCCGTGCAGGGTGATCTCGATGATTTCTCGCAAGCCTGTGATGAGTTGAGCCACTTGCAATGGGTGTCACTGCGTGACGCGCGCAAGCTCAATCTGCCCTTCATCACCGAGATCGTGCTCTCCGAGGCGCAAGCCTGGATCGAGGGTGAGGCCATGGACCCGTCCGTGCCCTTCTTCGACAATGCGACGGATGTATCGCGCTTTCGCCGTATCGCCTGACGCGCGTCATTTCCGGTTTTCAGATCCGGCGGATTTCCGTAAGGTCGGATACCACAAAGACCGGGGCCGCACGCGTGAACAAATCCATACTTGATCGACTGGAATCGCAGGGGATGCGCATGACGGATCAGCGCCGCACCATCGCGCAGGTCATAGAGGCCGCTGACGACCACCCGGATGTCGAGGAGCTGCACGCCCGCGCCAATGCCATTGATGCGCGGATTTCCCTCGCGACCGTTTACCGCACTGTCAAGTTGCTTGAGGAAGCGGGCATTCTGGAACGGCTCGAATTTGGCGATGGGCGCGCGCGGTTCGAAGACAGCCAGCGCGGCCATCATGACCATCTGATCGATATGGAAACCGGTGAAGTGATCGAATTCTGTGATCCGGAAATCGAAGCGCTGCAGGAAAAGATCGCCCGGCGTCTGGGATACAGTCTGGAAGGGCATCGGCTGGAGCTGATGGGCCGCAAGCTGAAATCCTGACCCCCTGCCGCAATGCCCGGGCGTCCGGATCCATCAAAGGGCGTGCTGGCCTCATCAAGGATCGCGCGCGCGTTCGGAGCAAATCGGCCTTGACGCGGTGCCGCTGGTGCCAGGCAGGCGAGATCAGTCCGGCATCAGGATATAGCCTGCGCCGCGCACTGTCTGCAGGTGGCGGGGTGTTTTGGGGTCATGCTCGATCTTGCGGCGCAGGCGTGTGATCTGGACATCCACAGCGCGCTCCTGACCGACCATCCCGCCATGTGCGGCCCGGTCGCGGCCCAAATGCGCAACCAGAGCTTCGCGGGTAATGACTTCGCCGGGGTTCTGGCAGAAAAACCGCATGATCGTGGCTTCTGTCTGGGTCAGTCGAACAGGCTGATTGCCGCGTTTCAACTCGCCGCGCTCCAGGTCATAGCGCAGTGGCCCAAGATTAAGCACCTGCGGCAGGACCGGCTCTGGTGTCGGTTGTGGCGTGCGGCGCAGGATCGCATTGATGCGCAGCAGCAATTCGCGCGGCTCGAACGGTTTGGCCAGATAGTCATCTGCCCCGGCTTCCAGCCCCTCGATCCGATCCGCTGGCTCGTTTCGGGCCGTAAGCAGCAGCACCGGTGTTGTCAGGCAGGTGCGAATATGGCGCGTCAGGCTGATCCCGTCTTCGCCCGGCATCATGATATCGAGCACGATCAGATCAAAGCTCAACCCTGCCAGCAGTCGTCGGGCATGGGCGGCATCGCGTGCTGATGTCACCATATAGCCGTTGCGCAGCAGGTATTTCTGCAACAGGCTGCGGATGCGGGCGTCATCATCAACCAGCAGCAAATGCGCGGGCGCGTCGTGCCCGGTCATGTCCGTCGCTCCTTGATGGTCTTGTAATGCGCGCGGATTTCGTCATCCATCATCGCTTCGAGCACCTGGCGAAAACCTGCCACCGCTTGCGGCCCGGCAGCGCGATAGGCCGCACGCATCCTGTCGCGTTGCGCCTCTGACAGCGCCCGCTCCAAGCTTGCGCCCTCGGTGGTGAGATAGAGATTGCGCTCGCGCCGATCCGTGCGCCCGACGCGGCTTTCGACCAGCCCGTCCTCGATCAGCGTACGCAGGACGCGGTTGAGCGATTGTTTGGTGACACCGAGCACGGAGAGCAGGTTGTTGACCGTCGTCCCATGGGTGCGATTGATGAAATGCAACGCACGGTGATGGGCGCGTCCGTATCCATGCGAGGCGAGAATGCGATCAGGGTCCGCCGTGAAGCCACGATAGGCGAAGAACATCGCTTCGATGCCCTTGCGGATCTGCTCATCCGTCAGAAAAAGCAGGTTTTCCCCGCCACCGGCGCTGTTGGGGCCCTCGGCCATATCCTCCCCCTGCTACTCGTCTTCCTGCATGTGGTTGCATTTTATGTCAGCCTTGTTGACATTCCAAGTGCGAATTGGTAGCGATTGGTCGAAATTGCGTAATATTATGTCCGTTTCGGACCTTGTTTGCGCAATATCCGAAAATCGCGAGAGATGGGAGGCATGGATGGCCGGCGCGTATGATGACAGGGACGGACAGATCTGGATGGATGGCGGGCTGGTGCCCTGGCGCGAGGCAAATGTGCATGTCCTGAGCCATGCGCTGCATTATGCGTCTTCCGTGTTTGAGGGTGAGCGTTGCTATAACGGCAAGATTTTCAAAAGCCGCGAACATTCAGAGCGGTTGCTGGAATCGGGGCGTTTGCTGGACATGACGATTCCCTATAGCGTCGATCAGATCGAGGCTGCCAAGGCCGCGGTCCTGGAGGCCAATGGCCTGACCGATGCCTATATCCGCGCGGTGGCCTGGCGCGGCGCGGGTGAGGATATGGGGGTCGCGGCGCGGCGCAACCCGGTGCGGCTGGCCGTCGCGGCCTGGGAATGGGGCGCTTATTACGGCGACGCGAAATGGCAGGGCGCGAAGCTCGACATCGCCAAATGGCGCCGCCCGTCGCCCGAGACGATCCCGACTGCGGCCAAGGCCGCCGGGCTTTACATGATCTGCACCATGTCCAAGCATGCCGCCGAGGAAAAGGGCTGCTCGGATGCGCTGTTCATGGATTATCGCGGCTATGTGGCCGAAGCGACCGGGGCGAATGTGTTTTTCGTCAAAGATGGCGAAGTCCACACCCCCATCCCGGATGCGATCCTGAACGGCATCACCCGCCAGACGGTCATTTCGATGCTGCGTGACATGGGGATCGTCGTGCATGAACGCCATATCATGCCCGAAGAGCTTGCGGGTTTCTCGGAATGCTGGTTGACCGGGACCGCAGCCGAAGTGACGCCAGTGGGCCAGATCGGTGATTTCCATTTTCAGGTCGGCCAGATGACGCGCAAGGTGGCCGAAAGCTATGAAGCGCTGGTGCGGGCGTAAATCATTGGTCGGGATGCGTGGCCGCCACGCCTCCCGACGGCGCAACGGGCTGGCATGACCGCTGTTCTGTGGTCCTTCCGCCGCTGCCCTTATGCGATGCGCGCGCGGCTTGCGATCGCGGCCAGCGAAACCACGGTGGAGCTGCGCGAGATCGCACTGCGCGCGAAGCCTGAGGCATTTCTTGCGGCCTCGCCCTCGGGCACTGTGCCTTGCCTTGTCACCGCCAATGGCGTGATCGACGAGAGCCTGGACATCATGCGCTGGGCGCTGGAGCAGCACGATCCGCAGGGCTGGCTGGACATGCCGGCTGCTGGCCATGACTGGATTGCGCGCTGTGACGGGCCGTTCAAGCATGCGCTCGACCGGGTGAAATATGCCAGCCGCTATCCTGAGGCCGACACCCGAGCACAGCTCGCAGCGGCCTGCGCGTTCTGCGCGGATCTTGACGCGCAACTCGATGGTTGGATCTTCGGCCGCCCGACGCTGGCCGATATGGCGCTGCTGCCGTTCCTGCGTCAGTTTGCTATAATCGACAAGCCGTGGTTCGACGCGCAGCCCTGGCCGCGGCTGCAAGATTGGCTTGGGCGGTTTCTGGCCTCAGCCGAGTTCGGGGCGATCATGGGCAAATACCCGCTCTGGCAGCCCGGTCAGTCGGGCGCGGTCTTCCCCTGAACCATCGACTTGCCGCGCGGCGTGCCAAGGGCCGAGCCGTCGAGCGTGATGCCGCGCAATTCAGCGCTGTGCAAGACGGCAGCATAAAGCGTGCGGTTGCGCACCAGAAGCCGCTTGAACCGCGCTTCATCCAGCGACATCAGTGTGCAATGGCTGATCGCGCTGATCATGGCACGGCGTGGCTGGCGGGTCAGCATGCCGATATGGCCGAAGAACTCGCCGCTGCCCAGCCGCAGCTTCTGGCCCTTGCGCTCCAGCTCGACTGCGCCGGAGGCGATGAAATACACCGATTGCGGCACTTCGCCCTTGCGCAACAGGATGGTGCCCGGCTCGACATGATGGGTGCGCAAGGCGCGCGCGAGCTTGCGGCGCTGGGCGTCGGGCATGTCCTGAAACAGAGGGAAACTGCGCAGGAACACGTCCTTTTGCAAAGCGAAATCGAGATGCGGGCGGAATTCGACCTTGGCGCGCTGGGCCTTGATCCGGGCGAGAAGCGTGGCATGCAATTCACGGCTGATCAGGCCATCATCATGCAGCGTCTCATATTCACGCTCTTCCAGTCGCAGCGAGGTGCGACGGATGAAGCGGCGCTCCATTTCCTCGGCATAGCCGGGATATTGCAGGCGCAGCCCCTCGAGCGTGCT
>SKIM01000210.1 GCA_007116445.1 Natronohydrobacter sp. | reverse complement strand
TGCCGCACGCGCGGTCATCCGGGGGCTGGGGGCTTCGGGAAAGGCATGACATGCTGAGAATAGGGATTTTGGGGTGTGGGCGCATCGGACAGGTCCATGCGCGCAGCATCAGGGCGCTGGACGATGCGCGCGTCACGGCTGTGGCCGATGCGCTGCCAGCAGCGGCACAGGCCCTCGCCGCGAGGGCAGGCGCAGAGATGCGCGATGTCGATGCGATCCTGTCAGCGGATGATGTGGACGCGGTCATCATCGGCACGCCCACTGACAGCCATTTCGGGCAGATCATGGGCGCTGCAAAGTCGGGCAAGGCGATTTTCTGCGAAAAGCCCGTCGATATGTCAGTGGACAATATCCGCGCCTGTATGAATGCCGTCACCGCCGCGGATGTGGTGTTCATGACCGGATTCAACCGCCGGTTCGATCCGAATTTCGCAGCCCTGCGCGCGCGGATCAAGGCGGGCGATATCGGCGCAGTGGAACTTGTCACCATAACCTCGCGCGACCCCTCGCCGCCCCCCATCTCCTATATTGAACGCTCTGGCGGGCTGTTTCGGGACATGATGATCCATGATTTCGACATGGCGCGCTTCCTGATGAATGAAGAGTTCGTGCGCCTGCATGCGGTCGGCAGCGCGCTGGTCGATCCCGAAATCGGTGCGGCAGGTGATGTCGATACCGCCGCCGTGATCCTGACCACGGCCAGCGGGCGGATCTGCCAGATCTCGAATTCGCGCCGGGCGTCCTATGGCTATGATCAGCGCATCGAGGTGCATGGCCAGCGCGGCATGTTGCGCGCCGAGAACCAGCTGGAAAGCACAGTTGAAATCGCAACCGAAACAGGTTTCCGGCGCGACCCGGCGCAGCATTTCTTTCTGGAACGCTATGAAGCCGCCTATCTGGCCGAGATGCGCGCCTTTGTTGCGGCAGCCCTGGGCGGGGCTGCGCCAGAGCCGGATATTCACGACGGGCTGCGCGCGCAGATGCTGGCGGATGCGGCGACGCTGTCACGCGCAAGCGGTCAGCCCATAGACCTGGCACTGGGTTAATCTGCGCCCCCCTCGCGCCAGTTCAGGACCAGATGCCAGGCCAGATACCCGCCAATTGCAGCCGACAGATAGCCCCAGATCGGGTTGCCGAAACTCAACTCCACCCCCGCCCAGACAAATGGCACTGCAACCAATGCATAGCGTCGCCATTTCGACCGGTAGAAGGGATGGGCAGGATCAATCAGGCGCATCTTGGTTTCTCTGCTTTGCAATCCCGCAGTCTAGGCGGTTCCTGACCCTGCCCGCAAGGGCGCGTGTGACACGATCAGGGTCGTTGTCGCGCATGCAATGCTGGCTGCGCCTTGGCAAATTTGTGATCTGTCCACCCCTCCATCACGGCCTCGCGCAAGGTGGATTTTGCGTCTTCGGGGCCAGCCTCCCGATGGGCGGGTCACGGTCCAGATTGGTCGGGAAGGAATAGCCCTCTGCCACCACGCTTTCTGATCCCTCGCCCCCCGGACAGCCCCGAACTCAACCGGGTCGTAATGCCGTTGATATGAGCGACTCGCATCCACGCACAGCAGCTGTGACCGGCTGCGGAATGGCCCCCGCGCAGTTTCGCCCTTTATCTGCAGAAGTCACCGCAGAAAAGGACAGATCACCATGACAAACGCTTCTCTTCTTCTCGCAGCCCGTATTCTTCTGGGGCTTCTCTTTATCGCCGCCGGGCTTGGCAAGCTCGGCAATGTCGAAGGTTTCGGGGCCTTCATGGCGACCGGCGGCATTCCGGCCATTCTCGCCTGGCCGGTCGTGCTGTTCGAGATCCTCGCAGGCCTCGCCCTGATCGCAGGGCTGCAGACGCGCCTTGTGGCACTGGCGCTGGCAGCCTTCTGTGTCGCCTCGGGCTTTCTCTATCACTTCGATCTGGGCGACCAGAACCAAGTCACGCAGCTTCTGAAAAACCTTGGCCTTGCTGGCGGCTATCTGGCGCTCTGGGTCACCGGGGCCGGGGCCTGGTCGCTCGATGCGAAACTGGGGCAGGACAGCCGCGCCTATGCCTGATCTGACCTGCGGGCGGGGGATATGCGCCCCCGCCCACATCTCGATTACTCCGCCGCCTTCAACCCGCGCGCGTCCCGCACCAGATCGAGGATTTTCTTCGCCGCTTCAGGAATATTGGTGCCCGGTCCGAAAATCGCCTTCACCCCGGCATCATAGAGGAACTGGTAATCCTGCTGCGGGATCACGCCGCCGCAGATCACCAGAATATCGTCGGCGCCCTGATCCTTCAGCGCCTGCACGAGCTTGGGCGCAAGCGTCTTGTGCCCAGCGGCCTGACTTGAGATCCCGATGATATGCACGTCATTGTCGATGGCGTCCTGCGCGGCCTCATCCGGGGTCTGGAAAAGCGGGCCGACATCCACATCGAAGCCGATATCGGCAAAAGCCGTGGCGATGACCTTCGCGCCGCGATCATGCCCGTCCTGCCCCATCTTGACGACCAGCATGCGCGGACGACGGCCTTCTTCCTCAGCGAAGCGCTCGACATCGGCCTGAATGGCCGCGAAACCGTCATCGCCCTCATAGGCCGCCCCATAGACCCCCGCGAGCGTTTTCACTTCGGCACGGTGACGGCCGAAGATCTTTTCCATAGCCATGCTGATCTCTCCGACTGAGGCCCGCGCACGGGCGGCTTCCACAGCGGCCTCAAGCAGATTGCCGCCCTCTGACGCCCGCCGCGTCAGCTCTTCCAGCGCCGCGTCACACGCGGCCTGATCGCGCGTGCTGCGCATCTTTTCCAGCCGCGCGATCTGGGCATCGCGCACCGCCATATTGTCGATATCGAGGATGTCGATCGGGTCTTCGACCTCTTTGCGATACTTGTTGACGCCGACGATCACTTCCTCGCCCCGGTCGATCATCGCCTGACGCCGCGCGGCGGTTTCCTCGATGCGCAGTTTCGGCATGCCCGAGGCCACAGCCTTGGTCATGCCGCCCATCTCCTCGACTTCCTCCATCAGCGCCCAGGCGGCTTCGGCCAGATCATGGGTCAGCTTCTCGATGTAATAGCTGCCCGCCAAGGGGTCGACGACCTTCGTGACGCCGGTTTCTTCCTGCAACACCAGCTGCGTGTTGCGCGCGATCCGGGCGCTGAACTCGGTCGGCAGCGCGATGGCTTCATCCAGCGCATTGGTGTGAAGCGATTGCGTACCGCCAAGCACCGCCGACATGGCCTCATAGGCGGTGCGGATGACATTGTTATAGGGGTCTTGCTCCTGCAGGCTGACGCCACTCGTCTGGCAATGCGTGCGCAACATACTCGATTTGGGGTTCTTGGGGTTGAACTCTGCCATCACCCGCGACCAGAGCAGACGCGCGGCGCGCAGCTTGGCGATTTCCATGAAGAAATTGGTGCCAATCGCAAAGAAGAAAGACAGCCGCCCGGCGAAATGGTCCACATCCATGCCCGCAGCGATCGCCGTGCGCACATATTCGCGCCCATCGGCCAGCGTGAAACCCAGCTCCTGCACCAGATTGGCGCCCGCTTCCTGCATGTGATAGCCGGAAATCGAGATCGAGTTGAATTTCGGCATCTCATTGGACGTATATTCGATGATATCCGCGATGATCCGCATCGATGGCTCGGGCGGGAAGATATAGGTGTTGCGGACCATGAATTCCTTCAGAATGTCATTCTGAATCGTGCCCGACAACAGCTTGCGCTCCACGCCCTGTTCTTCGCCCGTCACGATGAAATTCGCCAGAATCGGGATCACTGCGCCGTTCATCGTCATCGACACGCTGACCTTCTCCAGCGGGATGCCGTCGAAGAGGATCTTCATGTCCTCGACCGAGTCAATCGCCACGCCGGCCTTGCCGACATCGCCTTCGACGCGCGGATGGTCGCTGTCATAGCCGCGATGGGTGGCCAGATCAAAGGCCACGGACACGCCCTGCTGCCCGGCGGCCAGCGCCTTGCGGTAGAAGGCATTGGACGCCTCGGCGGTGGAAAAGCCCGCATATTGCCGGATCGTCCAGGGGCGGCCTGCATACATCGTGGCCTTGACGCCGCGTGTATAGGGCGCTTCGCCGGGGATATTGCCCAGATGCGGCAGCCCTTCGATATCGGCTTCCGTGTAAAGCGGCTGCACGGGAATGCCTTCCAGCGTGTCCCATGTCAGGCTTTCGACAGGGCGGCCCCTCAGTTCCTTCGCGGCGGCCTCTGCCCAACGCTGCTTTGGATCGCTCATGGCTGGTCCTTTCTGACGAATTGCGCGTGCATATTTCTGCCCGCTCTGGTGTTTTCGGTGAAATCGCGCCTATATGTGAGCC